>JAPSGR010000065.1 GCA_031177355.1 Candidatus Nitrosocosmicus sp.
CAGGCTATTTGTGAGAACTTTGATAATAAGAAGGCTTTAACAATGGTGAAATCTATCCTTAAAGAAGAACAAAAACATCTTTCTCAATGTATTGATATGGCAAAATCAGTAGTTTCACCATAACAATACTTCAGAGTAAAAAAAATCAAAAACAATCAGCTCTTCATTAAAATTTTTATCATTAGTCAAATTCCCAACAACATACGAATCATTTCTCGCTTGGAATCTCAATAGATTCAAGATTATATTAAGATAAATTAATCAAGTAATTTTTAGAGATTCAAATCTTTTGATGAACTTGCCTTTTATAAATATACTCGTTCGTTATTTTTTAGATCAAGTGTGGCACCTTCGTTATAGGACCGTTCTATAGCATAAGGAATTAGGTTAAACCAAACATTGTCCGAAGCGTCCTAAAATACTACTTGATTTCTGGATCAGACAAATACAAAAATGGACCATGTAGTCCTTCAAATGTATCTATATGTAACCATTTGTAATATATAATATAAAAAATTAGAATTGTAAACAACCACTAGTTATATACTATTACTTATATGAAGACAATGTCTAATATTTTAATCATTAATAATGTAAAAGATTTACAAGATCAAATCCATTTGCATGAACACTCCATTATCTATGATTACGAAAATGGTGAAAAGATTTGCAATGTATGTGGCATAGTTGTCCAAGACAAATTATATGATACCGAACTAAATATCGATTTCTACAGACATAAGAGTGATACAAATACCGTCCTACCGCACTCTATTATTCTGAATGACAAGTCAATGTCAACTACTATTGCCGATTATGATGCGACTAGTTCCAAACGATTTTCTAACAGAAAGGAACACAACAAGATTGAATTTCTTAATAAAATAGTAAGCTGTTCAAATAAAAAAAGAAATCTAAAAATAGTCATTGATCTGTTGCACAGGATAAAAGACAAATTGTCGTTAACCTCTGTTAGTATAGAAGACTCCCTATTGTATTATAAGAAGGCTCTAGAAAAAGGCCTAATTAAGGGTAGATCAATTAAGGAAATGATAGTGGCATGTGTTTATGTAGTATGCAAAGGTTCTAATATTCCCAGGACCTTGTCAGAAATTTCCCAAATTGTAGAAGCAGACGAGATTTTTGCTGCAAGATGTTATAGAATTCTTATGAGAGAGCTAAAAATTAGTCATTTAGAGTTCAAGCCGTCAATTTTTATTAGAAAAATTGCTGACGAGGCCAACATTGGCGAAAGAGCAGTAAGAGAATCCATTGATATGCTATTAGCAATTCAAAATGAAAGCATATTCTCAGGTAAAAATTCACTGTCAATTGCTGCGGCTATCCTTTACATCATGTGCAGAAGACATGGACAAAAAATATCACAAGCCAGAATCGCTTCTGCTGCAAATATCAATATCATGACTTTACGAAAGAGGTTATCAGAAGTCAGAAACGTAATTATAAATACACCCTTTTTGAATTAGTAACATTTAGCAACTGTACCCGTAAGATTTTTGGAAGACGATAGTCTATATGCATATATAGTTAATCACGAGACGTTGTAAGCAATATAGAGATAATCTCTAACATGATACATGATTCAAGTTTTACATATAATGCATAGTAAGAATTAGAATAATTCTGTGGCTTATCTATTCATACTAAGAATGATACGAGATATTGTTAGTTAGGAATCACTTGATAACAATTTACAGAAATGTGTAAATGTGGTTATTGATATTCATTTACGTACAATGGCAATGTCCATAGTTTATGTTATATTTATAGAGGAATTAATTACTTCAGACTTGAAGCTCAAACCAAAGGCAATTAAAGAATTGGAAAGCAAGATAAGTAATATACCTTATAATGAGATCATAATTGATTTTTCTAATATAGGATCAATGACTCCTGATTTTGTAAATAAATATAAATCACTTTTGAACAAGAGTAAAAAGATAATTCATGAAGTAAATATTCCTCCACATTTGGAAAAAACATTTAATCATGGCATGAAATCTTATTGAAGAGTTTTTTCTTAGTATTAACATAAGGTTTTTCAATTTGGCATGGTTTGAATATCAGTTCGGATTTTTCATTTTAAAAGCGATTAAAATATTTGATATCCAAATTATGCACATATAAATTAATAACCTTATTTTAAATCTTTTCAAGATTTGTATATATGGAGTATTTATCAACAAAGCAAAATCAAATTTTAAAATCATGTATCTTTATTGAAGTTATATTCGATTTCCTCGTTTCTCCTATCGGGTTAATTTTTCTACCGCAATGGATTTACCGTTAGATTATAGTGTATGTAATCATAGTAACAAAGTATACTATGTTGGTTTGTTAACACTTGGTAGTAAAGTCCTAATTGATTTAATGAAGGCAAATAAGTTACATGAAATCAATGATTTTATATTTTATAGCCTTTTATAGCCTTTTATAGCAGCTTTAGATCAGCAACTACATGTTCAACCTTGTTTCTTTTTATTGGTCCAAATGCTAAAACTGTTGGAATATTTTTAGCTATCTTTAATTTTTGACCATCTTTTACAATCTTGATTGGAAAACTTAGTTCATGAGATAACTCAATCAGTTTTGAATGCAACTCATGAAATTCTCTTAGTGAACTTACTTTTAAGACTATTTTTTGAAAAGCATATAATTTCTTCCATATTGTATAGGTAAGGTATTTTCTCTGTATGCACTCCTCTATAATATATTGAGTAACATCTGCCACTCTACCTGCTAGTTGTACTTTAGTCATTTTTATGTCAGTTTGTATTAAGAAAATCATCGTTACTTTATTACCTTCCAAACTCATATTCTTCATTTCACAATCTAGGCTATAAAAAATTGAGTAAAGAAAATACGATGATATCAATCTAAAATATACTACTCAACAAAAACCTACACTACTTTAATTATTCATATTTGACCTTTGATTAATCAATAATAGTAAGAATTTATG
The DNA here is from genome assembly GCA_031177355.1 of Candidatus Nitrosocosmicus sp. Lineage (GTDB taxonomy): Archaea > Thermoproteota > Nitrososphaeria > Nitrososphaerales > Nitrososphaeraceae > Nitrosocosmicus. Next base: position 2,984 of record JAPSGR010000065.1, read on the forward strand.
GTAGGATGATAGGTAAACATAATTAACTTTATTGACATGAATCATGAGTTACAATGGAAAATGCGGAAGATACAAAGCAAATAATGTTTCTACTGTTCCTTCCATGTAAGATCAGAGACAAAATAGATGCAGTATCGATGAAATTTTTATAAAATGGAGTAATAGTGTTGGTCAATACCACCGTTGAGATAGTTACAAGATAATAACCAGATCATTAGGAGTTTGGAATAAGCACAAAAGGAATAGAAAAGTTGAATATGAATATTGAAATATTAGTGATAAACTATTAATTATTTTAGTATATCTCTAATATATCAGAATATAAGATGATATTCCTCAAACTGTATTATACTACACTTGCTAGGTATAGTTACATGTGCCATTATGTTGCCATTAATTACAATAACAACAACATAAACCTATTATATGATCATTATAAGATTTTCTGAACAATTACTATAGTATCCAAATTGAGAGTAAATTTTATCTATTCAAATTTAAATCCATGTGGTGGAGGTGAGAGATTCACTCTTGTTACAATGGAAGCGGTATTTGAGATGGGATTAGAGATAGATTTGACAACACTTGAACAACCGAATTTATCTAAATTAGAAAATGCATTTGGAAAGGATTTAGCTTCTGTACTGAAAAAAATTAATAAAATTAATCTTTTAGATATGTTTGATGAACAAAGTATTCATCTAAATCTAAAACAAGGTAATTATGATTTGATTATTAACACACATGGTGATATAGATCCGTATTACGATTCATCATTGAATGCAAATAACACGATCGTTTATTGCCACTATCCTTCTGCCAAGTTATTTTTAGAGAATGAGGACACAGAATATTTGACATATCATCTTAAAATCGATCGGCTACATCCGCGTTCTATGTATAACTCAGGACTAATCTCTCAAATAGCTTATAAAAACCCCAATCAGCTAATGTCTCAAATAGTTGAATCGACTGGAACCGAATCTAAAATGAATAATCATAATGATAATAAAAAGGAATATGTAAAATGGGTGAAAAATACGTATGACTCCATGGTCAGGAACGCGTTTTTAATTACCAATTCCAATTATAGTAAAGCCGCCATAATACGGGAATATAATAAAAATGATGTAATTGTCTTAAGTCCTCCTGTATCCGTAGATACGATCATATCAAAAGTAAAATTAAATCAACGTTCTTATTCGTTGAATGAGAAGGATGAAAACAATATCTTGGTTATAGGTAGAATTGAACCCAGTAAGAGAATTGAGAAGGCTATTTATCTTGCAAAACTACTAAAAGAGAGAAAAATCAAATCAAAAATAAATATCGTAGGAAGTTTTGAACCTTTTTATCAAAAATATTATGATCACCTTATTAAATTAATTTCCGAGTATAACGTCTCAGATATTGTAGAGACTCATATTGATACAAGCTTTGAAGATCTAATAGGTTTAATGAAAAAAAGTAAAATCTTTTTTCATCCCAGAGAAGGAGAACACTTTGGAATGTCGATTGTTGAGGCAATGAGTGCTGGATTAATTCCAGTTGTTCCAGCCATAGGAGGACAATCAGAATTTGTTCCCAGCCAATTTCAATATAGGTCGTTAGAAGATGCAATTCAAATTATATCAGCTCTAACAACCATGCCAAGAGAACAGATGGCAAAAGAAAGCAATAGGATGAGTAACATTGCTAAGAATTTTTCAGAAACAAACTATAAGAGGCGATTTCAATTGATTGTTGATCAATTGTTATCCAACCAAATTTAATTATTAGTACAATTTTCTCTTTAGTTAAATGGATATTAATCAATCATTTTATTTTAAAACTATGATTCTCGCCTTGAAATGAATATAAATTATATGTGAAGATCATTTAGTGTAAAGTCATTTCGCAAATTGATTTATGAATATGACATGCGTTAAACTGGTTACTTTATTTATTTAATTATTTTGATACAGAAAATATGTATAGTATTACTAGCAGAATGTTCATAACACCAGTAAATCCAAATATCATACTTAGAACAGGATAAATCAGGTATAATCAATAAAAATAATGCGCTCTTTGATGGATGTATTTTTCGTCTTCACTGTGAAATACCGCTCCACAAAAATCACACACCAGTATTCCCAATTGTTTTAAATCCCCTGACTTTAATATTGCAATAGTATTTTCGTTCTCCATGTCTTGTGCTATGACATATTCTTTTATAGAATTTTTATGTAATATAGAATATAATAGACCTTCAAACTCCTTTATGGATCCGGGGAATTCAAAAACAGTAAATATTGTATCAATATCATCCTTACGCTCTCTGGTAACATTGTTACCCTCTATTAAGAATTGTTTTAGTTCAATTGAATCTGTAATTATTGGTACCATAAAATCAGGAAAAAAAGATAAATCCACTTGGATCCTCATGGGCTTCTGTTTTACTTATGATTTTAGTATTATGAATGTTAATAGTCCCATTAATTTTAAAAGACGATTTAAACTAGGAATTAAAAAATATTATTAGGTTTACGAATAAACGTATAGCAGCATAATAACAATAAATATATTTTCATCAAATCATAGTTTAGAAATTAGTTATTTCATAATAACTTAAATAGATTAAGATTTTTCTGTTGGGATGACATGGGGCAATATTTCAAAAGAGGTGTTAAAACAAAAGATAAATTAGACATAGGTTTGAGGTAAGGGATCTCCTAACAAGATTATTGTGTCTTGAAGTAAAAAAATAAAGATTCAATATACAATTAACAAAATTCAGCAAGTGAGAGATGCTTATTAATAGATTTGAAATATGAAGAAGTAAAAAAAATATTCTGTATCAAGGGATATGCCTTTACCATTGGAAAGAACTGAGCCTGAGTAGATATGAATTACACCAGGTATTTGGTATTGTCGTGGCCACAATCTAAATTGATGATTGATATCCTTAATATGGTAACAAATATTATATAAGGTTTTTAAAACCTATTTTTTGATATAAAATGTCTATTACTTCCATCGCATTTATTATGTTAGTGACTGCTTCGAAGAAAAGATTTTGATCAAATCCATCAAAATAAAGATTCTTACTTATACTGATAGAGTCTAAATCGTCAATATTGATTTGTGTTTTTTTATCTAAACTTACTGGATTATGGTTTTTATCGATGAAAACATACCGTAAATTCATTTGTAATAATGATAATTGCACATTGTTTAAGAATTCGAAACTAATATCTTTAAGATTTGGAGGTTGACTATTTGTTTGTTGGTTGAATATATACGATGTGATAATTTTGACAATCTCAGCTTCATTGAGAATTATTATGTTGTAACCATATCTATCGTTGACTGTTACCTTTCCAACAAAATCAATTTTCGGAGATTTTATTAGTTCCTGATCTGACTCTACCTTTAGTTTGGATAAATCAACCCATTGGTATATTTTATCCAGTATTTCTTGCAATTTGCAATTTATATATAAAGATTGTTTTTAAACGTATTGATTTGTGCCTAAACCACAAATACTAATGTTCGTTTGTCCCAGGTTTATAATATTGCCAATACTACAACTGTCTATGTTTTATTGAGTTTTGATGAGAATAGACTCTACATGTATTTGAGAAAAAAATGCCGATCATAATATTGAGGTCGAAATATATTCTTGTATTACCTAATGAGTAGCTCAATTAGATTCTAATGTTTATAATTCAATGGAATTACCACAATTTAAAACTATTATGTTCATTTTACAATTATAACTTTGAAATACAACTAAGATATTGTCGATGATAGGGCAAATATAGAGTGCTAATGCAGAATCTTTTTGAATCTATACTTTGTTTAAGAACTTGAAATGACAAATAATACTCAATTAATGACATCATTTGTTAAGAAGTTAAGATAGTTTGATTAAAACATTGATAAATACGCATCAAATGAGGTCTTGATTAGTTAAGGTTATATAAATTAAATTAAATAGAACCATAATGTCATCTAACCGAGAGTCCTCCTTATCCTCTTCTCCTCATTCGGTTATGGTAATAGATGACGAGATGGAATTGGCTACGATGTTTAAAACATTTTTGATAAAAGAAGGCTATGATGCAATATCTTTTTCTGATCCAATAGTGGCATTTGAATATTTTAAAGAAACTTCGGACAGACACTCTTTGATAATTACTGATATGAGGATGCCAGGTCTGTCTGGGGTAGAGTTGGCAAAAAAGGTAAGAGGGATTAATAAAAAAATCAAGATATTTTTGATAACGGCCTTCGATATTGCCGACTTGGAAAACAACTCCGATTTTAAGGAAGCTAATATAGATAGGTTAATTCAAAAACCGGTTCGTTTTTCTGAGTTACGAGAAATGATAAATAATATGTTGAAGAAGTGATTTATTGTATATTATTTTATAATATCGAAACTAAATCAGACGGTTACACAAATACATTATTTTCAGATTTTGATTGAGATTTGGTGATGTTCTATTATTTTTTTCTTTGAATCTTCTAATATCCTATCAAAATCCTTCTGATGATACATGCATACACCTTTGAAATTTTTCTCAAACTTCAATGGTAAATCCATCTCATACTCCACAAGGCTCTTTATCTGATTCTTAAAAAGAAAAGCACCCATATCTGCTAAAATTGATGCTCCATTCTTATCTAATTGGTTTGCCTGTATTTCTAAGTGTTGAATACCTTTTACTAATGACTCAGTACTATGTGCTTTTCCATCGTCGTCCATATATGCTTCTAACGAATCCCTAAAAATCAAAGATTTTTCATCCTTTTCAAATTCTGTTACATCTATTGGAATGTGTCCTTCTGAAAGTGTTTTTCTCATCGAATCAACTGTATCATAGAAAGATGTCAAACAAACTAATTCATTCTGATCTTCAATACTCTTTTTTGTATAAAAAGACCAAAACTCTCGCAAGATTGTTATATCAGAATAAACAACTAGTGCATGTAGTCCATAAGGTGATTCTAGTATAGTATTTGCGGCTTCTTCTACTTGCATTGAATTAATAACTGATACCAAGTTGCGTCTACAAATACTGGTATACAAAAGTTTAATAGGTATACAGTTTGTCTGAATATGGAATTTCCCTCCAGACCATCATAATGGTATTGCTTTTGATTATTGACATATTGATATAAAACGCCATTTAATTTTTAAAATTAACAATGGCGATAGCGAATTCCTTTAAGAAATTGAATAATTTATTTATTGAAATAGCCTTTTTTCTGTCCTTAAATTAAAAAATAGATAGAGATGAGAAAAAAGCGAATCTAATTTAATACGATAATTTAAAAAAATCATTGAGTTATTTAACTCCAAAAGGAAAAACCGTTACTGACTTGTTAGGTATTTTCCAGTTCTTTTTTTTATGCTTGTTAATTAATGAGTTGTGGAGTTTTTGGTGGTGGTGCTGGCGGTATTGGTATTAGTATTAGATGTAGATGTGTTGATGTTAGCATCGTTTACATCATTAACTTCTACTGCTAATTGTCTTGAATTTTGTTCAAACACTCTTGCGGTATTTACACCAGTATTGGATATGTGTCTTGAGATATCTTTTGCTTGTTGTAGTGCTGGCTTCCATGCATCAAGGGTTGAGA
>JAPSGR010000066.1 GCA_031177355.1 Candidatus Nitrosocosmicus sp.
AATAGATCTTGCTTATCAAATAAAAAATGGCAAGATATCTCCATATGAATTAGTAAGTGATTGTCTTTATCGTATTAAAAAATTAAATCCCATCCTTAACTCCTTCATATCTTTATTTCCAGAAGATATAATCCTGACAAAGGCCAAAGAATCTGAAAAACTAGCACATAATTTAGATTACAAAGGACCACTCCATGGAATCCCTTTCTCAGTAAAGGATTTAATACATGTAAAGGGATTAAGATTCACAGCAGGTTCCAGATACTACTCTAATATTATATCCCATACCACAGCTAAAATAGTTACTAAATTAGAAAAAGAAGGTGCTATATTAATTGGGAGTAATAACCTTAATGAATTAGCTTCTGGCATCACAGGAAAAAATACACTCTTCGGCGACTCAAAAAATCCTTATGATTTATCGAGAATTTCAGGTGGCTCTAGTGGTGGTTCCGCTGTAGCCGTAGCAACAGGAATGGTGGTATTTTCGATTGGAACGGACACCGGTGGTTCGGTTAGAGTCCCTTCATCCTTATGTGGTGTTGTCGGGATGAAACCTAGTTTTGGTACAATTAATATATCTGGGATAATGCCTCTTTCGCCTTCTTTAGATCATATCGGTATCATTACTAGATGTGTACGAGATTCACTTATCATATATGATCGAGTAAAGTTTCAAAGGAGATTTAAGAAACAATATAATAATAAATCATTGGATTACAAATCGATTAATCTATCAAACTTAAGGTTACTCTATCCAGATAATCATTTTTCAGAAACTTTGGACGACCAGATAAGATCAAGATTTTTTGAACTTTTAGAGAAGTTTAAAAAGAGGGGTCTTCATATACAAAAGATCTATCTCAATCTTGCAAAGGAGTATTTCTGGAGTTGGAAAAGCGTTAGATTATATGAAGCAGCTCAAATTCATTCAAACAAGCTAAAAGATAACTCGGGCCAATTATCTCAAGATGTAAGAAACATGCTTCTGAAAGGGAGCAACATCAGCCATTCTTTATACATACATGCAAAAACCAAAATTGACAAGATAAAAGAAGAATTTCTCTCTATTATCAATAGCGGTCGTGATATACTTTTAATACCTACTACGGTTATATTTGCTCCAAAACTCCGGTGTGTTGATATTAATTACGATGATAAAAAATTTAACGTCCGTGATTTATTGCTAAGAAATACTATCCTTTTTAACAGTATCGGTTTTCCTGCACTAACAATTCCAATGAGTAATATCCATAGTTCAAAGGGTACACTTCCTATGGGCTTACAATTAATTGGTGCACCATACAACGATGACCTAGTCTTAAAAACGGGGATAGCGATTGAAAAACTCATAACCACATCCTAACACGTACTGTCTTATCGTCAAAAACAAATAAGGCTATCTACCCTAGGTAGTAATTTGGGACTTTTATCTAACTTTTCGTCTTTGGGAAAAAACTGCTCGGATTTAAAAGAAACTTTAAAGCAATAAAAACCAGTGATTAAATATGAGTAAAGTATCTGATAAATTTTTTCTTGAAAACATGAATGCTATAGAGGTGAATAAGATTCACAATTCCAAATCCATTGCATTTATCTTGATTGGATCATGTGAGAACCATGGTAATCATTTACCTTTTGGAGCAGATTTTCTTTTTCCACTCAACCTTGTTCAACTAGTTTTAGATAGAATTATTAAATCTAAAAGTGATAAGGCGCATAATTTCATTGTCTTGCCTGTTATTCCATATGGAGTCAGTATCCACCATATTGATTATGAGATGACAATTAGTTTGAGATTCTCTACTATGATAAGAGTTATTGAGGATGTTCTCAATAGTTTGGCAACAAACGATGTTAGGAGAGTAATTATTCTAAATGGACATGATGGCAATATTGCACCTGCTGAAACTGCAGCTAGGAATATTAAAAATAAATATCCTGAAATGGTAATTGCATGTCTTGAATCTTGGTGGACTTTAGTAGGTCAAAAAAATAACAATACCTTTAATGTATGGAGTGGGCTGGGCCATGGAGGTGAAGCAGAAACATCAGCAATGATGGCTGTAAGACCCGACCTTGTAGATTTGAGTTTGGCTCCTGAGCAAACCATTCCTAATCTTCCAAGCGAAGATATTAGAATATACTGGAAATTCAATGAGCTTACTAAAACCGGATCTACTGGGGCGCCCAGATTAGCAACACCTCAAAAAGGCGAAGCGATAATAAATATACTGACTAACTTAATACTTGACTTTATAGATAAAATGGAATCCAACAATTGGAAATACGGTACGGCTATTAGTAATACTAAATAATCTTCTCTCAACCACTACTATTGAATATTTATATTTATAAGCTAACGTTTACATTTTAAACTCTTATGAACTCAAAAGTTCAAATACCAATATTGTTATAATTAAATGGAGATTAAATATACATACTAAATACTGGCAAGATATAGTGTGTATAAAGAATGATAAAAAATTAATTTGTGACCGAGTTTTTTTCTTATTTTGGGATTTTTCTATGAACTATCTTGACTATTTTATTATCAAAAGTTAAAGTCTACTTTATGCTTTTTAAGCAGTGACAGGATACTAAAACTTAATATTCAGATAATTTATAATTAGTTTTATACTTTGGGTATCATCGGCTTCTTAATTGGTCTTGCGATTTCTACTATCTTGATATACGTTGTTACAAAGCTACTTGGTGAAAAAGAGGGCATAAAGACTGCACTTTTAGCTGCTCTGTTGGGGTCAATCATGTTTGGGATTGTAAACTATATTTTCGGAAACGGGATTATTGCAGCAGCTATCGGTGGTATCATTTGGCTTGTAGCTCTGAAATGGTTATACAGCACAGGTTGGCTTAAAGCCATAATAATTGCGGTGGTTCTTTGGATACTCGTTTCAATTGTGGGAATATTCTTACCTACTTTTCCAAGTCCATTTTAAATGATATGCCGATCTTATATCATTACTTTCCTTAGACGAGATCAAGATATAGGTATGGCAAAATAATACATCTAATGGCCGAAATACTTTCCACTGTAAATTTTTACTATCCTCAAATTATTCTAATACTTGATTATTTTGGTACTGTAGCTTTTGCAGTAACTGGTTCTTTTAAAGCAATCGAACAAAAATCTGATTTAGTTGGTGTAGTAATTTTATCAACAGTTGCGGGGTTATCAGGAGGACTTATTAGGGATGTTTTGTTTGGTCGGTTCCCACCCACAGCTATATCTGACCCAACATATTTTATCTTAACTATATCCACCGGATTTGTAGTATTTTTTTTATACCATAAAATAAAAAAACACTGGGATGTATTTTTAAAATGCGATGCCATAGGATTGGGTGTTTTTACCATAATCGGTGCTACAATGGCATATTCAATATTTGGACCAAATTTACTTTTAATGACATTTGCTGGAATAATTACAGCTACAGGTGGGGGAATTTTAAGAGATGTGTTTGTTAATGAGGTCCCGATTGTTTTTGTAAGGGAATTGTATGCTACTGCAAGCTTTGGTGGGGTTATCGTGTTTTATATTTTAGTAATCACGATGGATCCCATTATAGCCGCAATTGCAGGCATTATAACTGCCACAGGGATCAGATTGTTGGCAATGAAATATAATTGGAATTTACCTAAAGCAAGGATATCCTAATCATCCATATGTTAATATGTAGTACATCAAAGACATGGAATTAACCTATTCTGTTTTCTTATTATAATGTTTTGTTATTGTTATTTTTGCTAGTCTTTGGACATTGCCGCCATTGCCTTTTTCTGCAGGCAAAATAAAGACCTAAATCTCTCTACCCTAAAGAATCTAGTATTATAAAACAATTTCCTAATTCTTCATCAAATCTATGGCAGTAAAGGTTAGATTTAATCAAAAGGATTTTAGCAAAGTTTAATTCTCATATTATCTCAAAATGTATTATTAAATTGCAATTTAAAAATATAGGAGATCGTTGAGTTTTTCTTGAATTCTGCTAATGTTTCTTCCGGTAAGATGAACAATAAATTAAAAGATGTAAAAACTATAAGTACTATTAACCCAGCTACAGAGGAAATTATCAAAGAATATAACCTGATAACAAAAGATGAGGTAATAGATCTAGCCAGAAAATCCAAAAAAGCCTTTAAAGAGTGGAGAAAGGATTATAAAAAAAGAACCGGTTATCTTTATGCCTTTGCAAACGAGTTTAAAAAAGAGAGAGAGCGACTAGCAAAAGTAGCTACTATGGAGATGGGAAAGACCATAAAAGAGGCCAGATCTGAAATAGACAAATGTGCGTGGGCTGTTGAATATTTTGCAGATAATGGAGGTATGTTTCTTCATGACGAGGTAATTAATACCGATGCGAGAAAGTCTATAGTAACGTTTGAGCCGCTTGGGGTTATAGCTAGTTTAATGCCTTGGAATTTTCCATATTGGCAAGCATTACGATTTGCTGCTCCGTCGTTAATAGCAGGCAATACCATAATATTAAAGCCATCAAGTGTTACCATGCAATGCGGATTGGAGATGGAAAGAATTTTTGAAAAAATTGGTCTACCAGATTATGTATTTAGGACCGTTATTGCTTCAGGAACAGAAGCGGGTTATTTAATTGATTCTGAGGATGTAAGTGCTGTTACTTTTACTGGGAGTGTACCTATAGGAGCGAAGGTGGCACAGCATGCAACATCCAGATTAAAGAAAATTGTATTGGAGCTAGGGGGTAGCGATCCTTTTATAGTGTGTGAGGATGCTGACATAGACAAGGCCTCAAGCGGTGCTGTCAAAGGAAGATTCATTAACTGTGGTCAAAGTTGTATCGCTTCTAAACGTTTTATAGTAGTCAAAAATGTAGCAACACAATTTATAGAAAAATTCATAGAAAAAACTGAAAAACTCAAGGTAGGCGATCCCTTATCTGATGAAACTGATATCGGGCCGATGGTCAATAAAGAAGCGATAGACAGTATTGATGAGATGGTAAAAAAATCAATCAAAGAGGGAGCTGAACTGGCAACTGGTGGACAAAGATATGGAAAAGAAAATGGAGGTAGTGATAGAGGATTCTTCTACAAGCCCACTATTCTCAAAAATGTTACCCCAAACATGGAGGTAGCAAGAGAGGAAACATTTGGTCCAATTGCTCCTGTTATTGTTGTTGAGGATGAACAAGAGGCTCTTGAAATAGCAAATGACACCAAATTTGGATTGGGCGCAAGTGTGTGGACTCAAAACTTGAATAAAGCAGAAAAATATTCGAAATTATTGCAGGCAGGAATAGTTACAGTGAATAATGTGGTTATATCTGATCCTCGGGTTCCATTTGGCGGAATTAAGAATAGTGGTTTTGGGCGAGAATTATCAAAGCATGGGATGTTTGAATTTGTAAATATTAAATCAATAAGATTCTACGACCAATTGGTCCATCAGCATTATGTTGAGTAAAAGATTGACTTGCTATATTTTTTTCAATATCTTTTAGCAACTCAAAGCCACACATCCTCTTTGGCTAACGCATGTGTTAATTTAAAAGAAAAATTTCAATGGTGTTTTTTTATAATGATCAACTAACTATATTTATATACTCTGGCAAAATATCAAACTGTAATTCTACTAACATTATTTGGCAACTACTCATTGAAGCCGAGGTAAAATAATTCGGACTGCTTAAAAGATATTTTATCAACCTTTGCTTGTTGAACCAAACAAAATATTGTCTTGAGATCTGGGGCATAGATTATGATAAAATCATACAAACATGTTTATTAGCAGAAGATCTAGGATATTATGGTTTTTTCTATGGAGAATCGTTAACCAACATCGACCTTGATTGCTGGACAGTTCTTTCTACTCTAATTCCATTAACAAAAATCATAAAATTAGGTCCGGTGATCACCTATATTATCCCTGAATATAGGAGCTTGCCTTTACTTGCCAAACAGTGTATAACTTTTCAGGATGTATCAGATGGCCGGTTAGAACTCAGAACAGGTGCTGGGGCAACATTACAATATTCTTATTCATGGTGGCATCCCTACGGTATAACCTATCCTCTATCTAACAAACGTGTATCTATTTTAGAAGATGGTATCCAACTACTTTGGAAATATCTCGGAAAGACTGATCCAATAAAAGATGAGACGTGTGACTGTCGATTCGAAGATATAGTTACTAATTCTGGATATACAGATGTTGAAAGGCAAACAGTCTATCATAATGGAATATTTTTCAAATCATTAGGATCCTTTATGTCAAAACCAAAAATAAATATTCCAATTACGATTGCAGCAAAAAGTAATAGGATGATGCAAATTGCTGCAAAGTATGCAGATATTTGGGAATCCTCATACTTATCCCCCGATGAATTTTCACTCAAAAACAGAGAATTCACTGAAATGTTAAAGCTAAAAAGCGATAGCCAGGTAAAGTTGGAAAAATCAACTCTCAACCCAAAAAGATCAATTGAACTAGATGTGATAATAGCTGATTCAGTCCAAGAACTGGAATACAAAAAAAAGATCCTCAAAAAGGAAAGAGGCTATAGTGGTTATAACCAAATATTAAATAAAGGCCTTGTGGGCACTCCTTCGGAAATCAAGACTAGAGTCCAAAAGTACATTAATTTAGGCATAGAACAGTTCCTCTTAGCATTTCAAGATCCTTTCGATGTTAAATCGATTGAATTATTTATCAATACTGTAGAAAGAATTTGAATTTTAATAGATCATATTCTACTCGATCATAATTTAATAAACCAAAAATATTCATGATATGATAAATGTCTTATTTTTTGGTTTCTAATTAAGAATAATAACAATGATGTTGCTTTGAATAGCGATAGAAAACATTTTTTACTTCAAAAGCTTCGATTATTATAACAATTATGCATTCTTATAACAAAGAAAATAAAAATATAAAAATTAAGTTTTATTGTGATTCTGGTTTTGTCAGCGGCAGAAACCGTTCCTCATATTTTATATTACCACTGTTTTTTGTTTCAGGCTTGATTATATTGACAGCCGGTTTGACCCCTGCTATTGCACAACCAAACATAAACCCTGACAATTTGAGCAATAACATACTTAAAATTACTGAAGAACATGACACTGAGATTTCTAGTAGTCTAGAGAATAATTCATACTCCAACTCCACTTTTGCTGAACCAAATCCAAATCCTGATTCTATCATACCAAACGTGACACTAGGATCATATTCTAGTTTTATCGATGACATTAATAGCCAAATTAGATCAGAGTCCTCTAACAGCTATCCTGTAATAAATACCTCCTCCTCCTCCTCTTCTAGTCAAACACAGAAACAAACTGGTAATTTGTCAAATTTGCTAAATCTAAAAGAAATAGTTATCCAAAATACGTCAATGTCTATTCCAGCCCCCGTAAAACACCCAGGTCAACCAACACATGAAGTCGTATTTGCTTTGCCACTCAGAAATGATGGTCATATATGGACTGGAACAGTTACGTTTACTGCAAGCAAGCCTATAGAAGTCGAGGTCCTCCACATATATGCTCCATTAGAAAAACCTGATTCTTTCCACGGTGAACCATACTATGCTATATTGCCTGGAAACAATAGTGTTGCCATTAGTCATCTAAGACATTTAGTAGATATACCAATTGAAATAAATGGTACTGGTATAAGTTCTGGCACGTTAAATTTTGCAGGCAACGCTTTAGTATTTCATAAAACTACAGGGGAACCTTTTACAGTCACATATACAATTGACGCCGCTGCAAAAAAATTAACTCAATTAGATAAATGATAATTACTTTTTTTTAAATAGCTTATTAGTGAAACTGTATAAATTAATGAATAAAAGATAGAGAACATATATAATATAATATGATATAAACCGACCTCTCTTGTTTAAACATACCTAGCCGTGTATGTTGGTAATGTTTCTATGTTATATCGATCTTTTTATTTATTATCATTTCTGTAATGTTTTTCATTAAATTTCCCTATTTAATATAATTTCTTGTAGAGTATATTCGAAGAAAGGATGTGAAACTTTTAAACGGAACGATCATCTTTTAGATATGAAATAATAACCGTAAAGATAACAAGGTAAGAAAATACTGATTTTTATATTTAGATTACAAAGTTTTTTTTAAAAGTCAGAAGTTTCATGGTATTTAGTATTGATCCTACAGGATTGCATAGCTAAAAAAATAGATAATAATGCCCCCTCTATACCAATCACATAAAGAGTTTTTTGATTATTAGTTGATCTAATAATTTAAAATAATTTTTATATAATTTCATCTCTATCTCTCATTGTATCTATTCATCAAGCCGATTATGAATGGCTCTTTTTTTGCGAGTGCTGAATGTCTACAAAACAAAACAATAAATTTTTTTTTTATTCAAAATTAAAACAAATCACAAGTAAATCTATTAAGGCGTCAAGCAAATCACTATTTATGAGCAAGACTCTAGATAATGCTGAAAATAAGCACATGAGTGGCGGTCTGGAATCTATAACTCTTGCAAGCGGGTGCTTTTGGTGTACAGAGGCCATATTTAAGCGAGTTAATGGTGTTATTTCGGTCGTTTCTGGGTA
>JAPSGR010000067.1 GCA_031177355.1 Candidatus Nitrosocosmicus sp.
CTATAAAACAAAACATGTCTAAATTTAATAAGGCTGATTACGCTGTAATGTCACCAAATGAGTCTTTTAAGAATAAACGATATGCAGATTGGGTGCAAGATTGGTCTAATTGGTTTTACAAGCCATACCCAGAACGAAATAATGATGGCGATGTAGTGTTCCTCAGGAGTTCACCTTTGGCCGAAGTAAGTTATCGAAATGAAGCATTGGTCATGGTAGGGAATGACTCATTGGAAATCTCGCCTGATCAACGGGTTCTGGTTCCAATAATTACTGCAACTTCTGTGGCAGAATATTCAGATTCTCCTGAATACATGTATGGAACAGTAAGAAGTCATATTTCAAATGGGGATAACCCTCCCGCTTTAGAACAGGTTAGGATTAATGGAGATTCGTTACGTCTGGATGATGGAGCTACCAGTCTTTTAGGATACGAAATAGAGACGCCGGTATATCAGATTTATATCCCGGATCCTTCAGAAGGGCCATCTTTAAAAGATAAAGTAGAAAAGCCCATAGAATCCTCTGGGTACATGCAAGCGGTAACCCGAGGTTATTTTGTGATACTTGCTCTGAAACGAGGGGAATATTATATTGAATGTAAAGCAAGAGGAATGACTACAGAAAATGGACCGTATCATGTCTCTTTCTTTTACCATATTAAAGTAAATAAACCATCCAAACAGAACCTAGAAGATAATCTATCATCCAAACAGAACCTAGAAGATAATCTATCATCCAATCTTAACATGAATATCGGATTTAAGGTATATGAAAAGTATGAAAAAGGATTAGTGTCCCTTCAGGAGTATGATCAAATTATGACTTGTCTTAATTTGGACTATGATGAAAAAACTAAAAGAATTAAGGGAGAAAAGAAAAGTAGATGAGTGTCCTATACATTCAATTATGGCCGCCGCCTCTAAGCATTAGATTTCTTGTAAGCTGTATTTGTCCTGTTACTATGGCGTGAAGTATGATTACAAATTTATTCATATACACCGAATAATTTAACATGTTAATATACTTTTAATTGTCTTTGAGATGTTATGTATGAATCTTCGTTTGAGTGGGCTGTCCTACCAATACTATGTAGTTCATCGACTTTTACTTTGCAGTTATTTTATATTCAGCTGAAGCATTCCTTATACCACCAGAACAAGCGCCATGAAATCGTATTTCGTGATGTCCGCTGTCTAAAGATTTTATGAATACCCAATAACCATCAGCGGATGCATCACTATTTCCAACAGGAATACCTAACCTATTTATTTCAGTTACTCTTAAATTAAATACATAAGGGTCTGAATTTACTCTATAAATTGGAACCTGATGTCCATCTATTGTAGCCTCCTTTACAACTATGTCGTCTATGTCCTGTTTGACATGCTTAACCAATTTGGTCTCGTCAAATGGACGATCCTCGGTGTATATATAATTAATTATAGGGAATAATATGGCTTTTTGTTTGGGAACGGTACAGGTCCTGTAAGCGACAATATTATCGTCACCAATAGTTCCTGCCAGAAACCAAACTGGATCACGCTGATTCCTATCTGCATATTGTCCAGTATTATCGAGGACCGGGTTAAATTGTATTGGTATGGATAATGCCCATTCCCACCATTTGGTGGTCCATTCTCCGTAACTAAGCCCAAAAGGTCTGTCCTCTGGAGTAAAACATTCAACAATATCATTACCTCTTTGATTCATAAATAGATCGACAAGATTATCCGTTTACCCTCTTAAAAATATGATGTCATGGAGTAAGTCGGGGAAAATATAAGACTGATCAATCCAATAATTGTAATAAGTTGTATATTATAGATCTGTTTTTCATTTGATTGACATTTTCTTCAATATGCCGCTAAATAGATAATCGTAAAAAAAACAGTAAATAATCTGACTATAAGAAAATTATAAATTATAACGACAATATTTAACGTGTGTCAAGTAATTTCTTAATTTCGACCAGTTTCGCACAATTGTTACAATTATTGCCAAATGCATTTATGAGTAATTAGTCTTTTGACCTGGGTAATAAAGCCTGATTGAATAAGCTTGCTGTTAAAAGTTACTCGAAACAGTAACAAATATTAATTCCCTTTCTAAAAAAAGATGATAGCCCGTCATTACTCGAATTACTATCTCAACATGAACTTGAGAAATACGATCTAATTCATTTCTTACTATTGTTAATTCTAATGTTCATTCATGACTCAAAAATTAGTCTCGATATATATGGCGTCTATAGAACTACTTTCAATATTGTTTGTTCTTTACAAGTCCCTATCTGGATAGATATTTGTTTTACCTTGCACGACATACCGCAATGATAATTACGAAACACATGACGACATTCTCAATTTCTGTCAGGTCCAGTCTAAATCCTCTATATGCTCAATTGGATTTCTTTGTTGGATCAAAATTTTCTTACTACTCAATTTTTGCCCAAATGAATCTGCAGATTTGATGACTTCATCAAATAGCAAACCACATCTCGTTTCTATTTCTGATAGCGCAACTTGAAATACTTTAAAATCATCCAATTCTAACGCCTCAAGTTCATCAAGATTCTGGGTAAGTAAAAATCCCTTTGCCTTAAGCTTTTGATTTTCTACGAACATAATTACCTTCCAAAATTCCCTTGGAAGCTTGGTATTTCTATATATTTGATCATCTTCATGAAATACTGGACCACCAAACAAACTGATTCTCAAGTTCTCCACTTCTACCTCTTCGAAAACTGCGTCTTCTAATTTTCCCCAAATGCCTCCTTTATTTCCTTGGTTAAATTTGTCCATTTGAGGACATATGTTTGTAAAATAAAATGAGTCCTTGTTGGCCTTTTTAGCCTCTGTTAAACTTCCCCACACAAGATCAGCTCTTCTAGCAATGTGTCCTCTATCAAGCTTATTTGTACTGTATAATTCATCTCCTGCTTGAAATTCGGCTGGTATTCTAGGGTCGTTTATAAAGGAAATACCAGTTCGACTTATTTTCTTGATGTTACCACCATCAATATTCCAAGCTACCCAAAAGGGAAATTTTCTTTCTTTATTTAATGCAAGTGAGAAATGAGTATAGTCTATAGTGTCTGAGCTATTTAATAAGAATACTTTATCTTTGTTTTCTTCAATTAACCTGGGATTATCAATAGGGATAGAAAGAAAATTTGGAGAAAATCCTATGCCCGATTCCGCTTCAATTAGATTCGGACCTGCCAATTTAATCTGGAGCTTTTCAAAAACTGATTTAGGATAGCATGCTATCGCATATTCAGTAGGGTTGTTAGAGGATTCGCCTGCAAAGTGCAAACCCGCCATTATAGTCGATGGCTTACCGTTATCTAATTTGAATATCCAAACCGAACCAGAGTCCCCGCCCATGCTGATTTCACCATTATCTGGAGGGTTAGCCGCATCGATCCCAATTTCAAATCCCCCAACTTCCTGGTTTCCTATCAATCCACCATAATCTATCTTTGCAATAGTGTTAACCCTTGAAACAATTCCGTGTGTAACCCCCGTAGTTCTGCCACTTTTTATAACCTTGTCGCCTAATTCTGGTTCTCCTAATTTGTCAATCGAAACTCCAAGATCTATAACCGCGTTACTAAAACTACGATTCTCAATAGTACAAATTGCACAATCGCCTGCATGACCTAAATGAGATCTTTCGAGTTTTCCTATTCTGTTCAAATGAGCCCGGTTATCATCATGGGGACCTGGTTGTACTATATCGTCACCTATTTCTCCGTTTGACCCGTGAAGAACGTGCCAATTACTTAGAATATAAGGTGATCCTGTGTCTTTATCATATACCATACACCCAATTGTTCCTGCACTTCCTTTAACGTTGGATATGCTTATTCCAGGCACCATGGGATCCATTCTACTTTTGCGCTCATTGGTTGATACTTCTTTTATCAATTTAAATTCGACAGTATACTTTCTCTGTATTACATCGGTAGATACCTCTTTACCATTAATTTTAAAGGATTTTGGAATAAGAGTAGTGTTTAAAGTTTTAATATCTTCAGGCTGAGCCTTCGTTTCAACTGTAAATTGAATAGATATCTCTCCAGTAGATGTGCCGTCTTGTTGTTTGTACCCAATTCCAACAGAAGTAATGTTCGGATCTTTCAGAAATTTAGAGCCTCTAGTCCTTACAAATTCTTTAAGGTCTTCCATCGAAATTAGTTGACCTTTCTCATTTTCCTTGTTCTTATTCTTCGTTGAGCTGGCAGACTTGAGACCCTTATCCTTCTTAACCACAAAAAAAGAGATTATCTTTAATTACTTAAGCTTTTGCTTATTTTTGGCTTTTTAGGTAAATATCATCAACTTCTTTATAAGAAAACGTTCCCGTATTCTCTTTTTTTAACCATAGTGAAGATAATCTGTTCATCCATTGAATATTCTTTGGTTTGATACATGAACAAAATGATAATATCACTTATGATTTTACTTATATAAGTATCATAATAATGATTTATCTTAAACCTTGTTTGTGATAAATTATTTTTGTTTCTTGATTTAACCATATTTTCGATATAGTAATCAATCCTTCTTTTTTTAATATTCTGTCACTTTAAAGGATTGATAGGTCTTATTTATATTCATTAATCTGTTAAAACCTAGAAAGCATTAATACTACTTTGGATCACATTCTATATGGAAGACAAGAGGTTAGATTTTCGCCATATAATTAAACAGCATTCTCCATATGATAGATGTATGATGCCTCCATCTCCTGGAGTGATTGCTAGTTTAAAAAGTGAATTCGATCGTTCTGGAGAAACCGACATAAAAAAATTTCTACACTCTGTGGGCCTAGAGCCCGGATATAATCCATTAGGTAAGGATGACCCTGTCAGGCCAGATGTATCTTCTTTAGAGAGAGGCATTTTAAAACTTGAAAAAATTGATGTCCCTTCCTTTAAACCGAGAGGTGAGATTAATTCATTAGTTATTCTTATTGATTTTGAAGATAACGTTGCTAAAACACCATCATCCCATTATGAAGAACTGTTGTTTTCTAAGGGCACGTATATGACAGGAAGTCTTCGAGATTACTATAATGTAATAAGTAACGGGAAAGTCGATATTGTTGGCCAGGTATCGGGTTGGCACAGGATGTCGCAAAGTTATTCATTTTATGTGGGAAAGGATAGTGGTGGAGACATGCAGGGTTATCCAAATAATGCAAGACGTATGGTGGAAGAAGCTGTATCAATTGCATTAGAAAGGGACGATGCAATAAATTGGGATAAATATGATTTGAATGGAGATAAAACAATAGATGCTTTATTTGTTGTTCATGCTGGACCAGGAGCAGAAGTTCAACAAACTGAAGAGGGAAGGAAAAAACATATTTGGTCTCATAAATGGGTTGTACAAAATCCTGTTAAGGTGGCACATAATACTTGGGCTTCAATATATATGACTGTCCCCGAAGATGGCATGTTAGGCGTATATGCACATGAAGCAGGACATTTAATCTTTGGCTGGCCTGACCTGTATGATGCCTGTACTGATCAAAATAGAACTGCTGGAGTTGGCAATTGGTCGTTAATGGCTTCAGGTAGCTGGGCTAACGGCGGTGTAACACCAACTTATCCTGATGCTTGGTGTAGGATGGTTCAACAATGGCCTAACATTACAAGGATAAGAGGAACCCAAGAATTAAACTTGAAACCGATTGAAGAAGAAGATGAGGTGGTTATGATTCCAATAAAGGGAAAACTAAAAGAGTACTTTATAATGGAGAATAGAAAAAGATCAAAATTCGATCAATACTTACCTGGTGATGGTCTGTTAGTTTATCATGTTGACGAGGCAGCTGAAAACAATTGTGATGAAAATCACTTAGCTGTAGGTATAATCCAGGCTGATGGACAACAGGATCTTGAAAGGATAGGATTATTTGGAAATCAAGGAGATGACGGGGATCCGTTTCCTGGAATTTCTAATAAGACAAGCCTAGATTCAACAAATTTCCCAAATACCTTAGATTATAATGGTAACAAGACTGGGATAAGCTTAAGCAATATAAGAGTGGTTGAAGATCGTTTGGATCTTACGGTTAACATGGAATAAGAAGACAAAGAGAGGGTTACAGTTCTTTTAGTTTTTTTGTTAATGTGAATTGTTTACGGTTTAATCCTTGCCGTGTACGATTGCCCCTTTTCATCACCTGCAACAGAAATAAGAATGTCGACTTCAGCTCTTTCAAAAAATTTCAGATCGTCTTTTGAAACGGTTATCTCTATTTCTTTTCCAATCTTGTCCTTTACAAAATTGGGCATTTGGTCATAATCTTTGGCTTCAACGATAAAAAGTCGTATTGTGGCTATCTCCCCTGCTCTTTTTGTGCCTTTCACCTTTGCATGGACATCACTTGCATTTGGTGCGGCACTTACTCCGTAACCCATAATACCTCTACTACTATTCGTAAAAATAAATATTCATTTATCTAAAATAAAAAAAAGTTAAATTCGTATTCCTATGAATGGAAATAAACGATTTGGATATCTATAATAGTTATAGAGGATTTTCGTTTGCAATTTTATCGCTAAACCCTACTAGACCAGCACACACTTCGATGATAATTTCTTTCATTTCTGGCCAAGGTGGTTGAAATTCGTCATCTCCAAATTCTAAGGTAAAGCTGTAAACCTTCTTCTTGGTCTCATCTACAAAATGTCGGCTGAAAGCGTAATCGTCTCCTGCACCTGAGGTTGGATACAATCCAAACGATTGTTCAACGGAATATCTGGTCCCGCGTACCTTTTCTAAAAAGTGTGCAAAAGTATTGGCTAGTCCTGTGACGTAATCGTGATCTTCTATCGAAATAAACTCTCTATACTTTTGGTCGTTTTCAACACCTCTGAATTGATTAAACTCAGGGTTTCTAAAGTTTTGTTCCTTTTGTACAAATTGATTTTGGTCGATTCCCCAACAATAATATATAGCGCCTACTGCGCAATGAATATCCATATAGTGTCCAATTCCATCGTATTCGTCAAATAACCATTTCACGTTTCTCGTTTCTGGTTCAGAGAATACAGATTTTCCTCTGTAACGCTGCCGTGGATCGCATGGATCATCGGATGTCTCTACCCTTGCATTTGGGGCAAAACATTTTTTAAAATTCCAAAGTAAATCGTAGTTTCGATTTAAATCAACACCGATACAATCTGCGTCTTCATGGCTTTCAGAACGGTTACGATTTCTACGCCAAAGTACATTGGCTGGGTCACTTTGACTATAAGCCTTTCCATCGGGATTAACATCTGGAAATATGACGATATTGATTTCTTCAATAATCCTTTTGATTTGATGTGATTCAAAATACTGATTCTTGTACCTTAGACCGGTCCCTTTTGAATATGCCTCTAAAAGATCCGCCGCAAAATATACACAAATATCAGAACCTCCCCACTCTCTAGCATGAACAGATCCAGTAAAAAGTATTGATCTATGCTTACTGTCATCTTTATTTTTGCCAATAATTAATGCATGAATGTTCCTTCCTTCTATACTCTTATTTGGAAGTTCAATAAGAGATGAGATGTCGCTGTAAGTTCTTGAAAGCGTTAGTAAAGCGTCTTCAACCTCTTCAACATTCAGATAAACCATTTACTATTACTCCTTTACTCCAAAACCCTTTACTTCTGCATATTCTGCCGTAGCCTTTGAATTGGCTTTTGAATATCTGTTTTGTTTTGATATATCGTTTTGCTTTTTAGTAGCCGATGCTATGACATCGTCATAGATTTCGATGTCAATTGATTTTGTTTTTCGACTTGTCATCAATTTCTTTTTTGAATCCTTTACAAAAGCCTCGATCTCAAATATGCCATCTTCTATCTTTTTGGGACCTCCACATGATGTGTCCAGTCTTTCATCAAAAATATAGTCAACTAGCGCTTTTTTATCATTAGATCTTATCTTAATTTTCCAAACAGGTTCCATTGCTATAGTAATGTATTTTATCTTATATACTTTCACACATTAACAGTTTAATTTTGCCTTGCTGCAGCAATTCTTTTATTTTGCAAACCAAAAAATCATCAGAGTTTACTAGAGAAATACCATTACTTGGTTTTGTAAATTTATGCTCTCTTCACAAGATCGGTTGATACTCTTTCGACTTGACCCAATTTCGAATTAATTTTGTTTTTCTCATGTACTGTATCATCTAAGATCTCTTTGGAATTGACTGTGGAGAATTCTGAATTAGTTCCTTTATCATTGATTTTGGCTTTTTGATTTTATTCTTTGTGCCCCGCGTCTAATTCTATTTTTTTGCCTTCCACAAATAGTTTTACATCAGAAATAGCATTTGGTATCTGTATCAATTGAAGCAAAGGTGATAAATCGAATATTAGCCTCTCATTTACTATTCTTTTGCATCTATCACCATTGTCGTTATGACGCAAGTTCAGGTCAATGTCCTTACCTTGCCTCATTTTCAAATTCTTATCTACAACAAGTTGAAATTCATGTGTTTTGCATCCACCTGTATATGAGACATTTATTTC
>JAPSGR010000040.1 GCA_031177355.1 Candidatus Nitrosocosmicus sp.
AACGGTTTTTCCTTTTGGAGTTAAATAACTCAATGATTTTTTTAAATTATCGTATTAAATTAGATTCGCTTTTTTCTCATCTCTATCTATTTTTTAATTAGAAAAAAATATAATAATATTGATACTTGACTCGTGTAAATTCAACTAAATCCACCTAACCAAAACTCTATTTGGTAGCAATATTATGAAAAAAAGTGAAGTATTACAATATGGTTAATCATACTAACAATCTCGGCTTTGGGCATCGAATGCCGAAAATATCATTTAGATGATGATGATGATGTTGACCCCGTTATGTCTGTTGTAGGTTGACTATCCTCGTTATTCGCATTATTGGATCCTTCATTCTCATCCATTGAAAGTGTATTACCTAAAGATTCGTCAGAGGTAAATGAAGAATCAGTTTGTTGTTGTTCCTGATCTCTAGAAGGCTCAGGTTCAGTAATTGATGTTTCTACTTCCCCTATCGGTTTACACATTTGAATACAGATTTCTCCGGGTGGGCATGGTGAAATGCATGGTTCAGGGTTAGTTGGGTCATTTTGTGAATTGCTTGGGACTTGTGTTACATTTTCAGGTATTGGTCCAGAATTATTCTTATCTGGTATAGATTCCGGGGGCGTTGGCTGAGGAGAAGGAAATTCGCAAGGAGTAGTTATACATTGAATCGGACCAGATTGATTTGAGGGTTGAATAGTCAATGATGAATCGGGTGCTTCTTGTTGTTGTGATGATGATGCATCCTGGAAAAGGTTTGATAATAGAGACATTGCGGATATCATAAAAGCTACTATAGTAATTAATATCGTAGTATTATTTACGACCATAGGTGTTCCTCTTGTGCTCATATTATTCAGAAGCGAACAAACTTATTTAAATTATTTTTCTGTTGTTTATATATAGTACAATAAATCATAAATACAAAAAGGTATAGATTATCAAATCCAATTTATCCTAAAATTTTATGATAAAGCACACATATACTACCTTGTACCGCTGTAAAACTCCTCCACATGTCCGTTTCCATAGATATTAAATTCTTTTATCATTTCGAATATTTTATTTGCAACATCCTCCGGTTGATACAGATTTTCTTTTTTACATCTTAATTGAAATCCTGAGTTCACGATGTCTTTTAACATAGTGGTATTAATTTCACCAGGACAGAGAATCATAACACGGATATTTGTAGAAACAACTTCCTTTGAAATACTTTCTGAAAACCCCATTATCCCAAACTTGCTTGCACAATAAGCTGAAAGTTTTGCAAATCCAACTTTTCCTGCTCCAGAGCTTATGTTGATAATTGTGCCAGAGTTATTCTTAATCATATGTGGAAGCACATATCTACAGAACAAAAAACAGCCAGTTAGGTTTATATTTATTGTATTTGACCATTCCTCTAAAGTGGTATCAACCATACTTTTGTAAAATGCTATACCCGCGTTATTTATTAGAACATCAATTTTTCCAAATTTGTCAATAGCCAGTTTTACAAGGTTCTTAACGTCTGAAGGATTGCTTGCATCGCATTTATGGCCTATCGCCAAACATTTGTTGTTTGCATATGAATTTATCTCGTTCACTGTTTGTTCCACTTGCTTTTGATTCCGAGAACAAATTACTACATTGAGTCCCTTTTTTACTAATGCGATTGCTGTTGATTTCCCTATTCCTTGGGTAGATCCAGTTATAATTGCTGTGGTCATGTAGATAACTACATGATATAATTATAGAAGTTTTGACCTTGTTAACTTAAAAATAGATAATTTGAAAAGGTTTTAAATCTGACATGTTTGATTAAAATAAACAAGGTAATTTCATCAAATACCTAACTTGCTTTGCGTTCGTACTCTTTTGGGTTGTCAATCAGTGATGTTTCAAAAGCATTTTTTTCTAGCACCTGGTCAATAAAAGCATGTTGTAATGTCAAAAATGAAATAAACAAAAATGTCAGATATGATCGCAGATCTTAGTTAATTCATTATTTATTTTTAGTTTAACTGTAGCGATGTTTACTAGACCATGTCGTATTGCAATCTGTTTTAAACTAATTCTTAAATTAAATACTTTTTCGGTCACTTTTATTAGTAGTGTTGATTGTAGAGTAACAACTACATATTATCTCACTGGTATGTCAAATGTTATTTGAACATGTATTTTTTAAACAAATCCCTGAAGTATTTTGAATTCTGTATTCATAAAAAAGTTATGGGGTGGAGTTGTTGTCATTGTAGACTATCTTGCTTCTGCATTCTGCTTCCTTTACACCTTCTTTTTCAGCTATTATCTCTTTTATTCTGTTTAACATGATCTCGTCGATGTTTTTTGTTATCTGCTGGCTTTCTACTTGTGTTATATAGGGATTAGGTTGAATACCCAGGCCAGAAACCATTGTTTGTGTAAAGTTCGCCCCATTACTTTCAATAATGCTACTATTGATTAATCTCTCTAAGTTGCCATTTGATATTGTTCCCTTTACTATAATTTTGTCGAGATTGGAGCCATTTCCTAGTACCTGACGACTAGAAACATTAACATCATTTTTGTTTATAAATTCGCTTACCTGCCTCTCAGTACCACTGAAAGATATGGGAACCATAATTGTAGGATCACCTATTGCCTGCACCTGTCGCATTTTAATCTCATTTTCTCTCTGTGCCTCCAAGTTCTTGTACTTTGCATAAGCTACATCTAAAAACTCGTAACATCTGCCGTTAAGATTGATATTGACGTGCTTTTCGGGATAGTAACTGAAAGCAAGAACAAGCATAATTGTTCCCCCTATCAAGGCGGTTAGAATACCAGGAACAATTATTTTCTGTGAGTTTATCAATAATTTTTACACTTAATTATATTCCGTAAAATATTTGTATCGCTTTTCTACCTCTTTATTGTTTCCGCTGTTTACCTCTCTAATAGCTTTTGCAAACTCGTTTTTCGCATATTCAATAAACTCTAAAGAATTGTCATTTTTTGGACATGATTCAAATAGCGTAGATTTGAAATTATTGATAAACTCAATCACCTTGTCTCTATATTCTTTGGTCGATGGTCTCATTTGACCTGATATTTTAAACCATGTTGTGGCTGAGGGAGCGGCAATTGATTTAGGCAAGTCTTCAATCACTCTATCTATTTCAAAATAGTTCATAGTGTATATAGGATTTTGAAGTTGATATATTAAGCTGAAAAAAAGAATAAAAAATTATTCCGATATGGCAAAGAAATGCTATAGAGATTCGCTTATTATGCCTTCTTATTTCCGTATCGGAAAACAAATGGATCAACCATAATAAATAATATTCATCGCTATGTATGGCTCTCATTTTTAAGCTATAATAAACCAAAATCTTTTCAGACAAATTGATCTCCTTACTTAACGTTAGAAAAGGCTCTTGTCTATCTCTTCTAGTATATCATGATAATTTGCCATATTGTGAATAGCCATAAAAATTTTAGAAACTGAAAATCACCTTTAGGGAAAAAGGGAAACATCCAGCAGTTCATAACATTCAATCTATATGCTATTTTATTTTTCTTCTATAGATTAATTTTTTATTCCATTCTCTAATACCTATAGCCTCTATAGCCTATAGGGTATTGAGCCAATAAAATACTCTGACTAATTATTGATATATTCTGATTCAACACATTTAGATACATGACCGCAACTAGGACAGCTTTCTAGATTTGTAAAGTTCTTATGGAAATTATGATCACCCGATCGGTAGATATTTGAAATATGGTTAAAATTACATTGTTGACATTTTATTCTTAGAGTCACAGTGTCTTATGCCCGTGCATAGTATATTAGTCTTTTATAATAAAACTAGAAGAAATCATCTTACAACGTTTACTAAATCAAAATTTAATTCATCAATTATAATAAAATCATTTGTCATGAATTTTTATTTATGCCCGACTAACCTTGGTAATTTTTAAAGAGTATGACGAGGCCTCAATATTGTAAAAAAAGATTAATTATTTATCTATAAAAATGTCTTCTGAATCATTTTTACGATGAACTATTCATTTATACCTTCCTGCTTTGAAATAGCAATATTACAATGACTATTAATTATACCATGAAATATTATGGCGTCAATAACTTTTACTAAATATTGGAAACGATTGTCTTGATTTGTTAAAGGGAGAAAATCCTCTATTTTCCGAACCATTTGCTATGATCATAGAAGCAAAGTGAATTATGTATTTATATCCGCCTTCTATAAACTATTATACAGTAAAATTATTTTAAATAAATTTATTCTTTTTTAACATTTGATACACTTCGCTCACAAAATTTACAGAAATCACAATTCCTGGAAATTTTTATTAAATAGTTTTATTGGATGTCTAGTATGAATAAGATAGCACTAGTCTTTTTCTTCATTATGTCTATAGCAGGAACAACTTTGGTATTGACTCAAGTCACAAATGCCTCGTCCTTACCACAGATAGTAGCAACAGCAGGACAACCATTCATAATAACAGACGACCTCAAGCAAACTATTAGAACACTTGTAGATAATGGAACTAATGCGGCAGTGGTAGTAGGACTCGTAGATGCAAATGGATCGCAATTTTTTGGATATGGCCAAACATCTAATGCTACTAATGCTACAACAGTAAACGAAGACACACTTTTTGACCTTGGATCCATAACTAAAACATTTACGACTACCCTTTTAGCAGATATGGTTATTCGTGGAGAAATAAATCTAGATGATCCGCTTGAAAATTACCTTCCTGCTACTGTTAAAGTCCCTGCATTTAATGGAATTAAAATAACGCTTCAAGATTTGGCAACACATACTTCAGGCTTGCCTGATTATCCACCCAATGCACATGTAAATATCACGACATATCCAGATCTATATCCTAATTACACTGAGGAAAAATTATATCAAGCTCTATCTAATATCACGCTTACAACAGCTCCAGGCTCACACTTTCAATATTCTGATATGGGAATGGCCTTGCTTGGACAGGCCTTATCATTAAAAGCTGGAATGCCTTATGAACAACTTGTTACAGACAGGATTCTAGATGTATTGGGAATGAATAGCACCAGAATTACACTATCAGACAATCCAACACTTTTGTCTCGATTAGCACTGGGACATCTCAACAACGGTACAGAAATTCCAGTAACTAATGTTTCCTATGTGTTTCCTACTCCGGAAGCTCCAGCAGGTTCTCTTCGTTCATCTGCTAGTGATATGGTAAAATATTTGTCTGCGAATATGGGTCTAATTAAGACGAGTCTAGAGGAGGCTATGCAGGATTCGCACAGTATAAGACTGTATACTAACCAGAGTACAGGACCTTATGATGTCTATATTGGTTTGGGATGGTTTAGCTCAACTAATTTTGGTTCCCAGATAATATGGCACAACGGCGAAGTCTTGGGCTATAATACTTTTGTAGGTTTCAATCCTGTTACGCAAAGAGGAGTTGTAGTATTATCAAGTACTATGCTAAATGATATTGATGTGGCATTTATAGCTCTTAAACCCGATTCAGAACTTTCAAAGAGTATATGGAGTCTGCTAATATCGAAATAAAATTAAATATTATCCTCACCTTTATTTTGAAATGTCATGATGCATTAAGATATTCGATACAAATTCAGGTTGGTAAAAGAGATTGAAGTATATTCCATATTTACAATTGATGTCTTTTCAACTTTTATGACTATTTTGGAAAAATGCGACTTTGATGATTGTGATAATGATAGTAACATAGAACTAAGGTTTGGTATTACTTTATTGATGAAAATTCCGATAAAGGATTCCTATATAATTTGAAATTAATTATCTTAAACTTTGAGAAAGGATTAACACAATTTATACATAATCCGAATCATCCTCTAATGAAGTTTGTTTGCTAAAAAGTATTGTAATATTGATTAAAGCAGAAAGTGCATGTATATTGCTATCGAAACCGTGATCTTAATATTCTATTTTTCCATTATAATACTTAAAGGAACATTTACCTTAAATTCGATAGAATCTATAAATTGATTAGAAGAACCGGTACTATCTAAATAGGTTATGTGTGAAAATTTTGACCATTTAGATATCTCTTCGTCGTTTACACAATCCAAGTTTTTGCCGCCGCTATCTGATTTAAGAGGTTAAAGAAATAGTCTTTATGGTTCTTCTAGGATTTAATTTTGTTTAATTGGTAGGTATTCTCCTTTCGATACCTCTTGAAAGATGGTATTTTTAATCAATCTTCAAATAGTTATCTCGTGACTATATTAACTCTTGAGGAAAACTAAGAATGGCTGGTAACAAAGATAATGATGGTCGGACCCAAAAGCCGACTAGACTAGGTCTAAGCCCTAATCTTAATCAGTTCTTAATTCTTGTTTTAGTTAATGCCTTCGTAGGCTCTATGATAGGACTTGAACAAACCGTAGTTCCGCTAATTGGAGCTAACGAATTTGGTATTCAATCTAATACATTGATTGTATCTTTTATTGCAAGCTTCGGATTAGTCAAAGCAATTCTGAATCTTTTTGCTGGTAAAATATCTGACAAATGGGGTAGGAAAAATGTGTTAACTTTGGGATGGTTGTTTGGAATACCGGTCCCTGTTATATTACTTCTTGCTCCTGACTGGAATTGGGTTGTAATTGCCAATATATTTCTTGGAATTAATCAAGGACTAGCATGGTCAATGACTGTAAATATGAAGATTGACCTTGTAGGAAAAGAGAAAAGAGGATTTGCATTAGGATTTAATGAATTTTCCGGATATTTCGCTGTAGCTATTGTTGGTTTTATAACAGGTTATCTGGCCGCCATATATGGGCTAAAACCATATCCATTTTATCTTGGAATTTTATTTGCTATTGCAGGCTTTTTAATATCATGGCTAATTGTGAAGGATACAAAAAAGTTTACTCTTTTGGAAATAGAGAACCATGATTCTCTTATTTCAGAAAATAAAAATAAAGATACTATTCAAGGGGATTTGAGTTTTAGTAATGTATTTATTCAAACTTCTTGGAAAAACCGCTCCTTACTTGCCATTAGTCAGGCGGGATTAGTTAATAATTTAATATTCGGTGTTTCATGGGGGTTGTTAACTCTTTATTTTTCGTCTTTTGATTTAAATACAAATGATATCGGTCTTTTGAAAGCACTACATCCTGGGATATGGGGTGTTTTGCAACTTGGTACTGGTTTGCTGAGTGACAAAATAGGAAGAAAAATTCTTGTCTTCCCTGGAATGTTTTTACAATCTATTGGAATCTGGATAATTTTATATTCTCAAGCTTTTCCTGGCTGGATTGCAGGAATGTCTCTATTGGGTGTAGGAACCGCAATGGTATATCCAACCTTGCTTGCAGCAATTAGCGATATTACACATCCAAACTGGCGTGCAACATCCCTCGGAGTATATAGGTTTTGGAGAGATATAGGATTTGTATTTGGTGCAGTTGGGATAGGATTTATCTCTGACGTTTTTAATATGTTTATTGCAATCCAAGTGGTCGCATGGATTGGATTGGCTTCTGGTATTGTTGTTGTTATATTGATGAAAGAGGCCAAAAATAGATATTAATTAATTTCCGGATTGCTAATTCTCAACAAATAACTTCTTTTTTTACTTCTACTCAACAGTAGAGTAGCAAATTGAACTCTTGTGAATATAAGGTCTAACGAATGTTGTTAAGTAACATTCTTCTTGGTTTAGAATAATAATATACAGTATGTTGATTTGTTTTATATAACGATGACAGAAAAGGTAACCGACCATTAAGGTGAAATTTCATAATCCTTTAATCATTTTCAATGCCAATAGTGCACTTTTCTCTTTATCCTTTATTTCTAGCATTATATCTAGGTCTGCGTGGCCTTCTATAATTGCATTTTTAAATTCTTTATACATACAAATAAAGTGGCTTTTATCCAGGGTTTGTGCGTGTTTACCTTTTCTTTCTCCTATACTTTGACTACTGTAGTCTATGATCGGATTCCCATCCGTAGGGTAATTCCAAGATTTTGCAAAGGAAGATAGTGCTTGTTGGAATGTCTCACCATTATTCAAGCAGGTGTGATGGAATGTATCAAAAACAATTGGAACCCCAGTTTCTAAATTAATGTCCAAACAATCTTGCAGACTATACGAACGGTCATCATTTTCAATTACTATTCTTCTTTTCAGGCCTTCTTCTAACAATTTGTTAAAATTATTTATAAAATCTTTCTTTGCTTTACTCTTGTCTCCATATACTCCCCCGACATGAATTTGTATTTTCGCACTACTGGGTAGCATCATACTATCTAGTAATTTACAATGATATTGCAATTCCTTAATACTGTTTTTGACAATATCTTCGCTTTTGGAATTGAGAATAACAAATTGGTCTGGATGCATAGACACTCTTATATTGTTTTTACTTATGAAATTCCCAATCTCTTTTAGCTCTACCTTAAAGACTTCGCTCCAATCTACATCACATATGGGATGAGATGCAAACGGTATAACGTCTGAGCTAATCCTAAAAAAATAAATATCATTCCTTTTGTTGAAATTCAAAATAGATAAAAGATGTTTAAGATTGTTTTCTACAGTCTCTGTGAATCGTTTTTCTGAGTATGACTTTAGTCTAAAAGTCGAAGGGTGTTGGTTTTTTATTGTCAAATTTATACATGGATAACCAAACCTCATCTAAAACATCACCTTATCTTTTATATCCTGCTTACTGCTGTGTGTGTAACATGGTTTTTATCCTGACATATCTTTTTATTAATCAAATTTTTTAACCGATACAATCTCTTGTCATATAGAGTATACTTATATACTAAGTGTTATCGAATATCTTGTTAATAAAGTGTCAGGTAAATTATCTAAATTAATTAAACTATAAGGTATCTCTTTTGTTCTCCTACTCTTATTAAATAACCATTTTAAAACAAGTCATTTTGTAATAAACTTCTACATCAAACTCGTGTAAATTTCATCATGATCTCCACAAGATTTAATATAAATTTTAGTAACGATGTTATTGGACAATAAAACAAGAAAGAAAATGTTTTATTTCTTTTGAATTATACACCCTCTAATAATTAACAATGATGTTACAAATCCTAGTATTATTCCAAATATAATATGCGCAATAAATCCAAACCCGTAAATTGGAATAAGATTTTGTTCAACAGTTCTCTGATCTTTTGAATTACTCTGAGTGGGACTGGATTGATTCATAATATCAATCAGATTTGGATGGACCATGCTAATAGTGGTCGGAATATATAACACTACGAATATAACAATTGAATAGATAATTCCTTGTACAATTCCTCTTTTAAAGTTGGTAATTCTGAATTTCTTTATCGAACTTACCAGAATGGTAAATATGGCACCCGCAATGGCTCCGGTAACTAGGTGCATTCCTATACCCAATATTAAATTAAGATAATAATTATCATTAACATTACTTATTGCCATACCTCTTGCTATGGATAAGTCATCTAAAGCAATTCCCATCATGCTAGTAGTAAGAAAAAGGAACGGATACATGACTATACTTGCAATGACTCCTCCGAATGCCCCAAGCAGTAGGATTTTAACTATTCTTTGATTTATCACAAAAATACCACTTCATTCTAAAATATACATAAAGGTATATGACTTACATAGACAAAAGTCAATATAATGACAAGTAAAAAGCTTCACATTCGTCCTCCTGCAACCCCTATGAAAGATTCTTTTCATTTATTGTAACTTAACCTCTTTATCTTTTATACAAATACGCATTTGTCCGTTGATTAAGCGATCCAATCGATAAAATTTGCTCATATTATTTGATTATCATTAAAAGGTTTGATGAAAATGAAGATTAACGACAATTAAAAGGAGATTTGATAAATAATGGACGATATAGTTCCAAAGAAAATTTTAGTTACTGGTGTAAGTGGTTTCATTGGAAGCAACCTGCTCAGAACTATGATACACAAAAAAAACACATTGGGTTATCCATATCACATTCGGTGCGTAACCAGAAATAAAAAATCAATGGATAGTTTAAAAGTCGACAAAAAAGACATTGAAATCGTTGAGGGCGATTTATCAATTTATGATGACTGCTTGAAAGCATTGGATGATGTAGATGTTGCATACTATCTGGTCCACTCCATGGAAGGGTCAACAAAAAATTGGAAAGAATTTTCTGAAAAAGAAAAAACTATTGCTGAAAACTTTATGCGTGCAACCACTCAATGCAATGTTGAAAGGATTATTTATTTAGGGGGTTTAATCCATGTAAAGGACGACGTAAAATCTCAACATATGCTGAGTAGAAAAATTGTGGGAGAAATCCTTTTAAAATCAAAGTCCTCCGTGACCATTTTTCGCGCTGCCATTATTCTTGGAAGTGGCGGAAGCTCTTTTGAAATGTTAAGATATTTGGTTGATAGGCTGCCTATAATGATTTGTCCAAAATGGGTAACGACAAAATGCCAACCAATTTTTATTGGTGATGTTATAACTTACCTTGCACAATCAATTGAAATAGATGAAGCCAAGGGAAAAGAATATGAAATTGGAGGTCCAGATATCCTATCTTATTTAGAGATGATGAAGATATATGCAAAGACTGTTGGAAGATCCATCTTGATTCTAACGATACCGTTATTATCAACCAAATTATCTTCCTATTGGATAGAGTTAATAACACCTGTGAAGGCATCGCTTGCAAGACCGCTTATTGAGAGTCTTGAGCATGACTCTGTAGTTGAAGATCATTCTATTGACAAAATCATTCCTTTAAAGTTAAAATCGTATAAAGAATCGATAGAATTTTGTTTAAAAGAAGAGAACAAGTATAAAAAAACAAGCATAAAACAAATGATAAAAGAAAGAACATCATTTTCACTTAATTATAAAGTTCTTTTAGTTTCCCTTATCTTATTACTATTTATAGGCACTACTTATTATTTACTCGATACTAGGCAAGAGTTTCTGAATCCGATATGGATAGTTGTTGCAGCGTTTTGGTATTTAGCCATTATCATTTCCATCTATTTCATAAGATATGGAGCGAAATTGGGAGCACTTCTTGCTGGAGTTGTTGGTTGGCTTACACTAGTGTTTTGGCTAATGGATAGTTATTATATTATAGGGGGTCGCTCTATATTATTTAGCAACCCCAGCACATACGAAACATCGAGAAATATGATAGGAGTAATAATTGCAGCGTTTACCATAATTTCCTCACACAATATATTTAACAAGGAAAGGATTGCATAATGGATTTGACTCAACGTACAAGTATATAACACGATTCGCTATAACGCACCGCCCATATGTCGTGACGATCATGATACTAGTAGACTATCGATTACCAAAGTTAAGAGGTAGTAATAACAAATTCTATAAATGAGTAACCAAGAGATACCTTTTTCTAACATACGACTATAATATCATTACTCGTTTGGAATACGTCGAAATAGACTTTCTAGTCTTATAGAATCGTACCATTAAAACTTAAATTCTAAATTGGTATTGAGGATGTTTATTGTAATTTTACATGTGTTATCTCTTGCCTGTGAGAAGTTGATCAAATCTTTTTCATGCGTAAATTTTGTATTCATTGTATCTGACCATGCATCTAAAGAGAAGATAGTGGACATCTAGTAAGGTCAACTAGTCGGTATCGAAGGTATTTGATTAAAATATTTTGAAGTTTCTTTATGGTAATTGTTATCCATTAAACGAGGGTTGACAGGGCCAGTTGTTAGAATTGTTTCATTAAGATAACTCGCTCTGCTTTTTGAGGTTGGTCTTATAATCTATAGAACATACGTTGATAAAAATTACTATAGTAAATCCTAGGCTGAATTTGATTTTAATGTATTAACCTATTTTGATTCGTCAATTAATTTATCTTATTGTTATGCTAGCTCTATCAAGTATTTAAAGTATAGAGCGCATGGTAAATTGCATGAATAAATTTAATGTATTCGTAGTTTTAAGTATTATCGCAGCCACATCTTTGTTTGCAGGAATAGCAATGGTAACACCAGCAATAGCAGCCAGCCATGATAATATGACAATGTCCATGGATAACTCATCTATGCCAATGGATCATAGTAATATGACTATGGGAATGGACAATTCTACTAGCGCAAGTGGTAATTCAACTACACTATAACTAGAATAACAAAAACCTTTTTTTTTACTTTTATATTTGACATTTCTCATCAATACATTAACATCTGCAACCCTAAAAGTCCTATCAGCTAAAATTTATTCATATAATGAGGATCTTCCTTATCCTGGCTCATATTTTCTTCCTATACTATTAAAACTGCATATTTGTCAACATCTATTTTACTAATGGCAGTAAACTTAACCACAATTAACAATATATAAAAATAAACAGGTCATTTAACCAAAATATATTGTTTAAATACAGATGTTATTAATTTGATGCCCGTCTGTTAAATCAATATCTAAATGGAATAAGAAATATGATACTTCACTGAATTTTGGGACAGGCTCAGATTTAATATTCCAATTGTAACATCATCAGTTAAGGAATAAAATGACTGTTGACCTTTTTAGATATGATCAGTCATTTAGGGTAAATTATTAAATTATCAGAATGTCGAATAGCGAATGGGGTTAATTTATGAGGTTTAGGACCGTAACGATAGTCAATAATGTTGTAAACAGAAATACCTTCAATTATCACAAGATAGTCTGCTATTAGTCTTCTATGACACCGCCATGGTACTGCTTCTGAACACATAATAGCAAGAGAATAATCACACTTTGTTAAAAGTAAAAGTAATTCTTTTATCCCCTCTTTAAATGAACTTGTTACCATATAATCTGCATACGATTTAAAAGACTTGTTTTGCCACACGCTATTATCATATATTGATATATGATCAATCTCTTTTCGCCTTCCGCCTAGTTTCTCTATATGTGTATATTCAATATTTTTCATTAAGAGTTCTCTGCTCATATTTTCTTTGTTAAACTGAGGACAAAATTTAGACCTAGGATACCGACGTACATCAGCTATTGAGACTATATCATGGTCTTCTAAGAGACGTGCAAACTCCTCCCATTGACGATTCGAATGCCCTATAGTAAATATCGCCGGCTTGCATAACATTGAATTAATAAAGATATATCTTCTCCTTAATAGATACCAACCCGAGAATATTTAGTCCAAACCAAAGATTTTCAAAATTATTGGTTTAGAAATGACTTTACGGATAAGGGCTTTTTAGTTAAGCATTATTATCTGCATTTATGATAAGCTAAGGATATTTCACTAGTTTCTTATGTAATATAGTTTAGTTCTTTAACTTACATATAAAATAGCCATCAAGTACTTTGCCCTATCTTTGATGAAAAGTCCTTTCAACAATGTTTTTCTTATATCTGAAAAGTATGTGGTCATCGAGGTTGAAGATTCTGCGGCTTTGTTGATATCATGTAGCACCACTTGCTAACAATTAATAATTATCTTGCTTAGTTAAGGGCCTGACGCAAAGCTTCTTTACTATAAATATAATTCTTTCATTAGATAACTAAGTGCTACTAATTTTTTATTTTGACTTTTGTAAATGTATTGTTCGCAATAACTATGATGGAACTTCTGTAGCGGATTTTGAGCTATGGTTCTGCTTATTTGAATTAACTCTCTCTGATTTAATGATGTTACTTACTATCGGATAGAGTATTCGTATTATATGGGCATAAGCTGTATCCAGATTTTGTTAATAAATTACACTATGAAGGGGAACTAGCTCTTGTCACCGCAGTTAAAGATGATAATTTGGTCGAATGTCAGATAACCTCACATAACATTTGAATCATTCATTACCTCTACTTGCTCAAAAATATAGTTGTTATCAAAAGGTGTTGCTGGCATCACAGAAATGTGACCATGTTATGGTTCAAATAGGCATGCATACAACCATCCTTAAACGTATTTATAATACTTTGAGAATCAATATCTGAATAATATTGGTTAATAAACCCTTTTTTCTGACCATGATGTTATTTGCATTAATAACTTCCATGGTCACTATCTCGTTATTATCTTCCTGTTCGATGGACATAGAAAATTCAGCTTATGGTTCTGCTATTCCTCAACAAGGGGAAGATTCCACAGTAGAAGTACAAAACAACTCGAGCGTCTTAGATAATTTCTCTGTAGGAAATGATTTACCTGAAGTCAACAGCAATCCGACATTAATAACTTTAGGTTGTACAACTGGATATGGATACGACCCGAATAACCCTAACCCGATTTGCGTACCACTTGATGGAAGCGAAAAACCTGAAGACGTTATCACCTGTTCCGCTTTAGGTTGTCCTTATAATCCTCCTAACCCGAATACTAATCAACCGATGGAAAGTGGTAACAGTCTAACTAGGTAGTAGCAACATATTTTTTTCTAGACGATAAATCCAACTAGGGTCCTTCCCAATTAAATGGTATGTGCTTGTTGGATCTATCTTCTCTTTTCCTCTTAAAACTCATTGCATCTACTTCGTCATTTAAAAATGTTCCCATGTGGCAATAACACCTAAACCATCCTCGCTACCAGGTGGATTGATTGTTTGAACTCTTTTACCTGAGGAGTAATTGGACCACTCAATTTTAATATTTAATTATAATTATAAAAATAATACAAATTAATTAGATATTCTGCTTAATTCTAACTCATTTAGTCATATCTATATCCATATCCATAACCACGTAGTTACTCATGTTCATACTACTTCTACCTTGGTCTGAATCCTCCATTATCATACTGTTGTTCATCTGATCCTGAGAACTATGAATTCCACCATCTGGTACAATTGACATTATTCCAGTTATTGAAAGAAATCCTATCAATAGGAACACAATTCCTGTTCCTCTTGCAATCCAAATTCCTTTTGTCCATATTTTCTCTGCAAAAATAATCGCTGCAAACAATCCCATCCACAAAATATTCATCCAGCCTAGTGCAACCATGAGTAAAAAATAAGGCCAACAGCATCCAAGACAGTATATGCCATGATACAACCCCATCTTCAATCCGTCTATAAATTTGTGTCCTTTCCATCTTTTTATAAAAAATGCTAATGGAGATTCACAGTAGCCTAAACATCTTTTCTTTAATGAGCTAAACTGATAAATCCCTGATAGAACGAGCAAAATCCCAGATACATTGGCGAGATCCTTTGCATTATATACAACAAACAGATTATTCATAAGTATAGACCAAAGCAACAGTAGCATAACTCCTGTTAACGCCCATACCAAAAGGTATGTTGCTACAAATCCTGATGTTTTAATAGCTGTCCGCGAGAGAAGTACAAATAACTGAGAAAGTTGTCTATTTTCCCTTTCCTTCAGGTTTTCTGCATTATTGTTAAATTTACTATCTACAAGAAAATTATTATTTGTATTATTATCGTTTATTTTAAAATTAGAAGTTAATCGATTATACAATAACACCATGGGAATTATGGCTGGAAACATCATGGCCGCCATTCCTATAGTCCAACTTATCGTAAATATTGTGACTGCTATAGGGTTTAGCCTCATCATCGCTTGCATCATATCTGGTTGATTTATAGAAAAAAGCCATGTAATAACAGAAATAGAAACAAGGGAAATGGATATTATCTTTTGAGATTTGTCCAATGAAACAACCCTGTATGACTAATGTTCGGATTGAGATAAAAGTTGGTTATATCATGGACCCGAGAACTCTACAACAGAATAGAATGCATTCTTTCCTGAATCATCAAAGTTAAGATTTGGTGTAAGAATCCGCATTATCTTTGTCTTTGCAGCGTCTGCAACTTTAAATATAAACCCTTTCGGAACAGTGACCTTTGCATCTTGTTCTTCTCCTGTCACAGGATTCTTAAAATTTTCGACTTGGACATCAATAATCCCAGGAACAGAAAAACTACTGTATCTTCCATCTATCTTTGATTTTATATCAACAAATTGGGGTTCTAAAATGTATTTGAATGTTGGAGCAAATAAAGCAAAATAACCATTTCCCTTTGCATTACCAGAAAAGATATTAATTATAGATTCTCTTTGTTTCTCATCTGCATTTTTCGTTATGAAAAGCTGTTTTGTACCATTTCCTTCATGAATTGCTTTGGGCCAAGATTCTGCATCAATAACTTCAAGGCCATCTAGTTTGATATCGCCATAATGACCCTCTCTAATATGGAAAAATACTAATGCTCTACAGAATCCATAAGTTGGAAAACCGGAGAAATTACAGGGGCATCCATACTCACAGTTACAAGTTTCAACATAATCTGCTTTTAAATTCCATGCAGGAATTTGATCCATGCTAGTGGCAGACGTCATATTCCTTTACTGTAATGCGAATATATTAGCTTTTATGGTAAATTGATAAATGATTGTTCACTAAATAAGGTTATTTTAATTGACGTTTATTTGTGCCTATGAGGCTGCAGATATTGCCAAACTTGACAAACAGCAACAAAGATTACTTATGGAGCACCACGGCCTTATCCATGCAGACAACTATAATGAACTTGTCTGCCCAAACCCTAACTCGCATATAATATTACTATATCAAGAACAAAAGTATTTGGATGAAGCCATTGCAGAATATATCAACGAAGGATTAAGAAGAGGACAGATATGTATCCACGCTTCTGTTCATCTAAATAATGCTGGGTATATACAAAATTTTCACCCAAAATTATCGATTATAAAGAAAATTTAAAAAAAAGGCAACTTAGTATTGATCGATTTGTCAAACTACTACATTGATGCTATAACAAAAAACCTTCAGCTAATTAACAAACTAAAAGAAGATTTAACAACGAGGGTAATGAATGATTCTAATAGAACAGATAAACATATTCGTTTAACCGCCGATTGCGCTACTTTTCTACTAAAGAATAAACATTTTGTTGAATCTATAAATTTAGAAAACTGGTGGCACACAAAGCCATTTAATGGCTCATATGTCTGTCCCTATCCGAAATATCTGTTAAATGAAATCCCATACAATTACTACCTGTTCAAACTCTTTCACAACCATGATATAGTTATCGATACAGACAAAAATATTCCATTGGATTACGTCAAGAATCAAGAGCACCAGTCCACTTTAATATCAAAAGTGGCAGACAAAATTACTCATAACCAATGATTGGAAAAACTGTGGCAAAGTTTTATGTGCATTCTACAACTACGACTAGTTATCAAAGGGAATAAAGCATTGTGAACTCGGCATATTCAGAAAGTGTGAAAAAACCAGTAGATGCATCAATTAGCACTTTTAAATTCTTAAATACATTAAGTTATCCCGTGGCGAAATCATCTAGTTCAAACAGTATGTTGATAATCAAATAATAAATAATACAATGACAGGTTTAATCTTTAGTTATCAAAATCCTAGAATATTAATTCGATAGAACCAATCCCCTAAATTCGCAAATTTTTCAGAGATGGCTATAAACAACTGTAATTGTCTAGCCACATAATCTAGTTAATTTTACCAAATATTAGATAAATATTATAATAAATCGTCATTATTATATAGACTAAAAATTAACATAATTATTTGAGTCTAATTTTTATACTTAAATCATATTTTTTTACCAAAGGCATAATTTAGAGGCTAATTTGTTATTATTTGGCATAAAAAACCGTTTAATACCAGTGCTTATATAGTACGCTGACTAATAGATAGTATGTCAAAGAAAACAGAAACTAATCAAACTCATTCAAATAATACCA
>JAPSGR010000098.1 GCA_031177355.1 Candidatus Nitrosocosmicus sp.
CCCTGACTGTGGCTCTGAGACTAAGGAATAGGTCAACGCGTTGCCATCAGGGTCTGTGGCTTGGAGGGTTATCTCAGTTGGCTCAGCGCTATTTGCAGTTACGCTTTGTCTTTCAGCTATAGGTGGATTATTTACAGGTGTAAGATTTCTTATAATCACTTTGATTGTTTTTTCTGAGGAGAGGTTATCTTGGTCTGTCACCTTTACTTTAAAGATGGCGATTTGATTTACAGCTCCTTCAAGTATAGGAGCATTAAATGATGCTCTAGACTCGTCAGCACCTTGTATTGTAACTGACAGGCCGGCTATTTGCTGCCACTCATAATCTAAATTTTTCCCATCTTTTGAATCAAAACTTCCCGAAGCGTCTAAAACGACGTTTAAGCCCTCATCTACGGTAATTTCGTTTTCAAGACTTATGATAGGTGCGTTGCATCCAGTTCTATCTCTAATGGTAGTGAAAGAATTATCTACAAAATTTGTTACATCTTGTTCAAATGAATCTACAAGGGTTGAGGTAGAAAATGCATAAGCAAAAGAGTCTAAATATTCACAGATCAGATGGTCATAACTCCCGTCGTCTTGAATATTTCCCAGTGCATTATTTAAGGAATTGATAAGTTCGGTTTGCAAGTTGTTTGGCAAGTTGATCGTAGAAACAAAGTCTCTAAGATTAATGATCGAATCCACAAGGGAAATAATTGTCCACGAAAATACCTGAGGGTTGACTTCGATATTATTTGAAGTATCTACTGCTCGCACCTGAAATATATGAGGACCAGAGTCCAAGTTTCTATAATAACAACCTGCATTATCAACAGAATCATACTGAATAGTAGTTGGACTCCATCCACCATCATCTAGTTTACATTCGAATCCTTTTATACCAACCAAGTCAAATCCGTTAAATTGAAATCCAATGTCATCAGAAATCGTAGATTCATTGTTATTTAGAATCCCCATCCAATCTGTCTTTACACTCCCTATCTCAGAGGTAGGTGGAGTTGTATCCCGAACTCGTACGTCGAATGATTCTGTAGCCTCATTGCCATTGCTATCAATTGCAGTACATTCAACTGTTGTAATTCCCAAAGCAAAAATTGCACCTGATTCAGGATTACAAACGGCATCAATTGGAGTGCCTGTGGCATTAGTAGCAGTTACCTCATATGACACCTCAGCCCCTTGTGGTCCAGTCGCTTCGGCTATCACTGGTTGGGTTGGGACGTTTATCACTGGCAGGGTTTCTTCATCTGGCTCTGTAGATGCGTGAACTTTTATCCCGCTCAGTGGAATTATACTTGATGGTATGGATAATACCAATATTATAATTAAGAAGGTAGTGAAAAATCTGTTCAATGATTAAAACAAAAAATAAAAGTATTTAAGATTTTTATTTGACAGGGTGTTTCCCAATTCAACTGGATTTGTTATTCAGAGGCTTATTCCGTTATTTCCAACCATAAATCAGATCTAAAATATCTTATCAGGTAGTTTAGGTCTTGTTATTCAGTTTTGCCTTGTGGTATAGCATCTCAAGAATTAACTTGTTTCATCTGCTGTTCTATTTTTGCTCCTTGTTCTCTCGACTCTATTTTAGTTAGTTGCATCATTGACGGGTGCAGCAATACCTACAAATAAAGAAATCACTTAATTGCTAGGTAAAACATACAGTATTTTTTAATCAAGCGTCAGGGTCGGACTCGCATTTTAATATCTGCTTAATTTAAGAAGAAAATAATGAGCTGGTAAATTAAAGATATGGTAGAGGTTTGAGTTTCTCTATTATTCACAATTGCAAAAAACTAAATAATAAAAACAAAAGTAAAATGATATTAAGCAATTAAAATATAGATATTTCCTTGGGACCTGACGGTCTCAGGCTGTAACCTTGTCCCTTAAAAGAATTGCTAGGGGCAGAAGAAGAAATTATTCTAAATAAATGACACACCAGATATATATGAAGAATTTGGTTTAGCTGGATGATAGATACATAGGAATACATAGTTT
The DNA here is from genome assembly GCA_031177355.1 of Candidatus Nitrosocosmicus sp. Lineage (GTDB taxonomy): Archaea > Thermoproteota > Nitrososphaeria > Nitrososphaerales > Nitrososphaeraceae > Nitrosocosmicus. Next base: position 2,011 of record JAPSGR010000098.1, read on the forward strand.
GGCCAAATTACAAAGGTAATCTTAATTGATCTATAGGTAAGTTCCTCTTTACAAATTATTTAGCAATATATTATTTAAGAATCTACTTTAGTAAGATTATTTCAGAATCAGATTAAACAATCCAATTATATAATACATTAGTAACTTTTGCATGGATAAAAAAATAAAATTATCAATCCTATCAATCTTTGTTGCAGCAGCCTTACTTGGCTCCATTGTTGCAGTTAGCAGTACAATCGAAAACAAAGCATTCGCAGGCGGAGACAAACATGACGATGACGATAAGAAGAAGAAGAAAAAATCAAATGAAGCAGCACAGGCAATAAGCCAAGACACCGAAACACTCCAAGCAGCAAGCTGTGGATCTGGTAACGATACAATAGCCTCATGTAACAACGTTGCATTGTCATTTAACTTAAATGACGGTAACAACGCATTAGGTCAACAATAAGACCTTTTTTTATTTTTGTGTCTGGTTTACATTTTTAAGTTTTTACTCGAGTTTTCGAATATAAATATCACAATAAAAACCCATATTGGTATTTATTCTCTTTACTAGTATATTTAGTTACTACTAAAAAAAACACGCGAATTTTTAAGCAACAAAAATTAATTATAATATCAGGCCTAATTACCATTTTCGATAATATTTTTAAGAACATTATTCCATAATTTGGTATTCGTCGAGTCAAACATAATCATGATCTAAAAGTATAGAACGCTAAAGTCTTCAATATTTCATAAATTAATTAGGTGTAATATTACTATGTGAATTGCAAAAGCAGACAACATGCTCAATTGAGCATGTTATTCTTGTTGATAGTTTTAAGTATCTATAGTATTGGATCAACAAGAACTGCTGGTGCTTTTGAACTTGGAATGCCAGATATCCCTTTTTTGAACTTTGATTTTGATAACACAAATAAACCAGAAATCAAAGAACATGCCTCTGGAGATGAAATAGACAAGGTATCAGATTTGGTATCCCTCGATTCTGATGGAAGGGAACAATCTGTTTTGTCACTTGAATTGGAATCACATAATGAAAACCATAATACTGATTCACAGAGTAGTCTTCAAATGTACGACTCACTGCCATTCCCATCAAATGCAATAAACAATGCAGTTTATGGTCAAAGTGAAGAAAGAGGAGAAGGAAAAATACAACAAAATATAGATGCAAAGATGACCGAAGAAGAATTAAATCAAATTGCTATATTGAATTCAGATACTTTGCCCTTGATAAGCGATTACACAGATTTCCCTTCGACTTTTTTTTCCTCACCAAACATTGAAGCAGGAAAATCAATTCCCGATCAATACATAGTAGTTTTAAAGGATAATAACTCGCATCTGTATGACTTTTTTTCGATGATATCAGATGATTTACAATTTCAGAATGTAGAAATTTTGCAAGTTTATGAAAAGGCTCTAAATGGGTTGGCAATCAAAGTACCAGACGAGAAAGTCATAGAGGCTATAGGCCAGCTACCGATGGTAGATTATGTAGAAGCAGATGTAATGACGAAGGCTTTTGCACAAACCTTACCAACAGGGATCAATAGAATCGATGGGGATTTAAGTTCTACTCAACCAGGAGACGGAAAAGACAATGTGAATATAGATATTGCGATTTTGGATACCGGAATCGACCTAAAGCATTCCGATCTAAACATTTATCATCAAAAGTCTTTTGTCACAGGCAATGATGGATTTTCCTCCATATT
>JAPSGR010000009.1:0-16501 GCA_031177355.1 Candidatus Nitrosocosmicus sp.
AATCAGATGTGGCATTGTCTTTTGAAACTCCACTAACTACAAGTGACTTGTTTGAATTTAGTGGGACTAAATCACCTTTATCTGGTGAGATTATCTTTATTCCTCCTTCAAGTTTCGTAATGCTAGAGGGAGAAGCCGCAGTATCGCCGGAGATTGTTGGCGGAGAAGCAGTAGCTGTTTCAGAATTATTATTTGTAGATGAAGTATTTTGTCCTAATACTTGAATGCCTGTATTATAATGAATATTCGATAACAATAAGAGTATCAATAGACCTGAAAAAATAATACCAAGATTTTTTATCATGATTAATTTTCCTATTTATAAATATATTAAAGTTTAACAAGATTTTTCTATATGATAAATCCAGTTGTATCTTTTAGAAATAATATAGTAAATGATGGAGGAATTATATGTATACCATAAACTTTAACAATTCCGAAATAACATTATCGTCGTGGTAGAAAATACCGATGGTAATCAAAATACTTTACTAACTTTCTCTAATATCCAATATTTAGTGGAGGGTTTGGATGCATTACTTCATACTAATCTAGATGGTGACAAAAGAACAAAGGTAATCAAATTAAGAGATGACCTTACCGATTATATCAATAACTTCTTTAATGATTATTCTTAAAGTGTTTGATCTAAAATTGATTGACTTGTAAGATATCTACTGAATGAAATGAGAAAATGAGATCGTGAAAGTAGTAATTACTGGCACACCCGGCGTGGGCAAACATACTATTGCCGAATCGTTATCAATTGTGATGGGAAAGATACCTATTTTGGATATAAACCGGATTATATTATCTGAAAATCTATTAATCACTTCTTCAGAAAACAAAAATAGTAATGAAGTAGATATTCAAAAATCATATGAATTTTTGACATTATTGTTATCAAAGGACGAGTTTCAAAATTCAATAATCATTGGACATCTTGCGCCTTATGTTATCAATTCTCATTTAGTTGATCTTGTAGTAATTTTGAGAAGATCACCATATGAACTAAAAAAAATTTATCAAGAGAGATCTTATTCAGAATCTAAAACTCGAGATAACATTAATGCTGAAATTTTAGGCATACTATCTTATGATGCTGCAAAAAATTTTGAGTTTTCAAAACTTTCCGAATTGGAGAACTCTAGTAATTTACTACCATCATCAGTTTCTCAAAGTATTTATGATATGTGTTTGAATGCAAAACCAAGATACTTTGGACAAATTGACTGGCTATCTTTAATTCAAAGTGATTCTGAAATGCTAAAATATATAAAATAAATTCAACTTTAACTGATTTCATATATATATACCTTAAGATACTTATCTCTTGGATTATGGCTGCTTTAATTTCAAGAAAGTTTGCTGAAGAAAGTGTACAATTTTTAGGAAAAAAGGTTTCAATTGAAACTTCTGACAATAAAACTTATTCAGGTATTTTGACTGGTTTTAATGAAAAATTTGATTTAATATTAGATAACGTTGATTCTCAGCAGATTCAAAAACTAATGATCAATGGCCAATTTGTTAAAGAGGTAAAACTTTTAGAAAGACCCTTTGATTTGAAAGCTTTGTCTGAAAGATTATCAAGGGTATTCCCTGGATTGGTTAAGATTCGTGAAGACGTCGGTGCCATCATTGTAATGGATAAGATTAAAGTCACCGAGTCTGGGATTGAAGAGGGTTCCGGCTTGTCTGCCACACGTGTAAAAGCCATTTATGATGAATTCCTTAGGGAGTCAAAGAACTAATCTTGGTATTTGAGGTGAAATGTACTGACCTAGCTGCCCGGATTGGTAAACTGACTACTCCACATGGTTCTTTTGAAACACCGTCATTTATACCAGTAATTCATCCAGTAAAACAACAAATAAGCCCTAGTTTTTTAAAATCACTAGGTTTCGAATGCATAATAACAAATGCATATATAACTTTCAAATATTATGGTGAAAAAGCAGCAAAACAGGGAATTCATAGAATCGTTAATTATGATGGACCTATAATGACAGATTCGGGAGGATATCAAGTCCTAGAATATGGTAAAGTTAATGTTACCCCATCCACTATGGCTCAATTTGAACTTGATATAGGAAGCGACATACCTGTTCCCTTGGATAAACCTACTGGCTATGGCTTGCCTTATAATACGGCTAAGTCGTATGTGGAAGAAACAATATCTAACATTGATGAAACTATAAAAGTAATAAAAAACAATGGGTATGACCAGTTATCTAACGACGGCAACAATAATGGACTTGGTATTGATGATAATGTATTGTCTTCAAAGGGAGAATTATGGACCGGTACAATTCAGGGTGCTGAACACTTTGATTTAGTAAGGCATTCTTCTTCTATTTTGGATAAAAAGGGATTTTCATTTTTTGCTATAGGTAGCCCAGTTGAATTGATGGAATCTTATGAATTTTCACTATTAGCTAGACTGATAGAAGCAACAAAATCTTCCATTCCAAACAAACCTATTCATTTATTCGGTGCAGGTCATCCACTAACAATACCGCTTGCTGTTGCTTTAGGTTGCGATACCTTTGACTCTGCATCTTATATTTTATATGCAAAAGCAAATAGATACATGAGTTCTTCAGGTACATTGAGACTCGAAGATCTTTCATATTTGCCATGTTGTTGTCCAGTTTGTTCTCATTTTACAGTTAAAGAGTTCAATAATGATGAACCCGATAGTCGAACCATTAATCTTGCTAAACACAATTTGTTTATTCTAAAACAAGAAATGGCTGCAGTAAAACAAGCAATTTATGATGGCCGGCTATGGGAATATGTATTACAAAAGGCACGATCTCATCCCAAATTGATGGATGCAATTTATGCCCTAAAGGACTTTAATTATATACAGCAAAACACTCCGATATTTAAGCATAAAGCAATTTACTTGTTTGAACCACTGGATCAGTTCAGACCCGAACTAATGAATTATAGAAAAATGTTGATAGATAATTACAGAGCACCGACAGGGAATGAATGTTTAGTGCTTTATCCTGATCAAGGAATAAGGCCATTTTATTCATCTTATGTATTACAAAAACTTTCTATATATTATCAAAATGCCTCAATATGTCTTTATAACCCATTTTTTGGTCTAATTCCGGTTGAGATTTCCGACATTTATCCCGCTTCTCATAATATTTTTGTAAAAAACTTTGATGAATACGACTCTAAAGATTATCCTGTATTCTTGAATCTGTTGGACTCATTCTTAAAGAATCATAAATTCAAGTTGATATATATAATTGCAAACAAGTTCATGAAAGGCTTGATTCCATATATTAAGACGGCCGAGGAAACTGAAGTGAAAATTGAGGATTTTAATGGATTTAAATTAAAATAATATAATAAAATTGAACTGACTGGAATTGAATTTACTTAGAATTTAGCACCAACGCTATCTTTAATCTCTTTTGATAATTCTCTATATCCGTCCTTGTCTATTATTACAGCATTTATGCTATCGCCGGTTCCCGCATTTCTTCGAATTGCCGCGGCGATTGCTTGAATTGCTACTTTATAAGCGTCATTTACGCTCATTCCTTCTTTAAATTCTGACTCCAAATATCCATAAGCGACAGGAGATCCACTCCCTGTAGAAATGAACTTTTCAGTTGTCATTGAACCGAAAAGATCTATATTATAGATTTGTCCCTTTTGTTGGCGAAAATCAAATCCACCCATAATGATCTGAACATAAAATGGAAAATATCTTTGATTAAATAAAATATTGGAACAAAGTCTTGCAGCAGAGCTAACTGGAATTGGTTCTTTCTTTGATAATCTGTAAATGTTCGAATTATATCTCATCGTATCGACGAGATTTTGGGCGTCTGCAACACCACCTGCAATTGTCATACCCAAGTGATTATCAACCTTTTGTATTTTCATAACATGTCTATCTGCAATAAATAATCCTGCACTTGCTCTGGTATCAGCAGCCAATACTATACCATCACTACACGTCAGAGCACATGTAGTGGTTCCTTTCTTAATTTGATCTAAAATTTGTTGAGGATATCGATCATCATTGATGTGCATTTATATCAACTGATAAAAGACTACATTTAAGCATTTTTAATTCCCAATTAGTCACAAAATAATTATTATATTGCTTTTTATATTATATATTATATTTGGCACAAACTCTGTATGATAAGATTTGGGACAATCACGTAGTATATTCTGATGACAGTAGCGACTTGTCGCTTTTATACATTGATAGACATTATGTACATGAGGTAACTTCCCCTCAAGCTTTTGATGGCCTTAGGATTAACAGAAGAAGAGTTAGGAGACCAGATCTTACTTTCGCTACAGTGGATCATAACGTTCCTACTACCGATAGATCATTGCCAATTATAGATCAAATTTCATCATTACAAATAAAAGCATTGGAAAATAATTGCAAAGAATTTGGTATACCTCTTTTTGACATACATAATAAATATCAGGGAATAGTACATGTGATCGGCCCAGAATTAGGATTGACACTTCCAGGCAGTACTATTGTTTGTGGGGATAGTCATACTTCAACTCATGGTGCATTTGGATCTTTGGCTTTTGGTATAGGCACTAGTGAAGTTGAACATGTATTGGCTACTCAATGTTTGTGGTTAAAAAAATCAAAAAATTTTGAGATTATTTTACACGGTGGTTTAAAAAATAATAATGGCGTATCTTCAAAGGATGTAATATTAAACATTATTAGAAAAATAGGTACATCTGGTGGCTCTGGATCGGTGATTGAATACAAAGGTGACTATATTTCTTCTCTTTCAATGGAAAAACGTATGACGATCTGTAATATGTCTATCGAAGGAGGGGCAAGAGCAGGCCTTGTTGCACCTGATAATACTACTTTTGAATATTTAAGAGATAAAGTGTTTTCACCAAAGAATGAATCATTTGAACAATTATTGGATGATTGGAAGGATCTGAGATCAGATCATGGAGCAAAATATGACAGAACCTTTTCTATTAATATAGATAATCTTGCTCCGCAAGTTACTTGGGGTACTAATCCTGCTATGACAGTCGATGTAGATGCGGTCATTCCCTCTCCAGACGAATATGCTAAAGGGAACGATGAGGAAAAGAAATCTGCCATAAAAGCTCTCAAATATATGGATTTAAAACCTGGGATTCAAATTACAGACATTCCAATTGATAGAGTATTCATAGGTTCATGTACTAATGCACGATTAGAGGATTTAATAGAAGCATCAGAAGCAGTAAAGGGAAAAAAAGTATCTTCTAACGTTAAAGCTATGGTCGTTCCTGGATCCCAGCAAGTAAAACTTGCTGCAGAACACTTAGGATTGGATGAGATATTTATTAATGCTGGTTTTGAATGGAGGGAACCTGGATGTAGTATGTGTTTAGGAATGAATCCAGACATACTCAAAGCAGGAGAAAGATGTGCTAGTACTTCTAATAGAAATTTCGAGGGACGCCAGGGAACTGGTGGCCGTACTCATCTTGTGAGTCCAATCATGGCAGCTGCAGCAGCTATCGCAGGTAAATTTGTTGATGTAAGAGAGTGGATTTAGCTTTAATTTTATTTGCAATATATATGAAAGGTGTTTTTGATGGAACCATTCAGAAATCTTATAAGTAAAATAGTCCCACTCGATATAGCTAATATAGATACAGATCAGATCATTCCAAAACAATTCTTGAAACTTTTAGGCAAAACAGGATATGGCGAGTATTTGTTTTTTAACTGGCGATATGATGATCACGGAATTCCAACAAAGAATTTTGTTTTAAATTTGTCAGAGTTTAAGGGAAGACAGATTCTTTTGACCCGAGAAAACTTTGGAATAGGCAGTTCAAGGGAGCACGCTGTTTGGGCTCTTAAGGATTATGGATTCAAAGTTATCATAGGAGTTTCATTTGCAGATATTTTTTATAATAATTGTTTTAAAAATGGTGTCTTAGTCATCAGATTGGATAAAAACATAATTGAAGATTTTTTTTCTTCCAAAACCGATGAAGAGTTTGAAATTGATTTATCACATCAACAAATAAGGATAAATTCAAGCAGCTATTCATTTGAAATCGATCCTACCCTAAAAGATTCTTTGGAAAATGGAACTGATGAAATATCAAAAACTCTACAATTAGAGAGCCAGATCAAAAAGTATGAGGATAAAAAAAATCTTACAATTCCACCAGGCACGCCTCCAATCTTATAAACATTTAGATAGTTTGTTATCAAAAAAAATCTAATAGTATTTGCCATGCAAAAACCTAATTAGATTTTCTATTATAACAATTGAAGAGTTTCTTATAAGAAATAAAATACTGCTTTTAAGATATGAAAATAATTACATCAAATTTATATCTATTTTTTGTCCTGTCAGCTGTGATTTTTGGAAACTTGATTATTTCACAAACAATATTGGCACATGACAATCTTTTAGATTCCAAAAGTGTATATTCAGCAAATGCCAACCACCAAATTCAATATGTAAATACGTTTACTGGGTCATCGCCCTCATCACCATTGCCATCATCCTCTAGCACTACTGAAATGTCTGATGTATTGACTGCCAGTTTTACCAACATAATTGATACACAAATTTACACAGGGTTGGATCAACTGTCTAACTAATTTCTAATAGTATTTTATTTTCTAGCCTACCAAACGAATATTTTTCAATACCTGGTCAAATATATGTACATATTTGTCAAATTTGTTTTGTTCTGCTAGAAGGGAAAATATGTAAATCCCGTTGCTAGTCGTCAAAAATACTTGTTTGGTTTTAAAAAATAGCCCTGCATCACTAAAGGTGTATACAATACTCTCTGCAGGAGCCTGTAAGTTATGCATATTAATGGTAGACATATTTTCGAAGCTAAATTCATCGTATTGATCTTTTAATTTGTCTACTATATCTTCTGTATTAACACCATCTCCAATTGAAAAAATGTTCGTAGGAATTTGGATACTTAATACTATATTTTCTTGAAATAAATCATTGTAATTTTCTTTTGGAGATAGAAATACAATAGTCGCCGTAGTCTGGTTAGTTTGGGTTATTTTATCCTCTGTGGTTTGCCAACCAAAGGGAATTATTGTACTTAGATTACTACCAATGCTATTTCTGTTGCCACTGCTATCAATAGTATAATTTATCCACCCAGTTTCTTGGGCTACTACCTTATTGTTAGCGAATAAAAAGGAAAAACTAATCTCCGTTACCTCTGGATTGATATTTTCAATCGTGTTGACAAATAAAAAAATAAACAGAAAACAAGGTAAAATTACAAGCATAAGATTGGCCCTCCTTAGCAACAGCATATTACAATCTATAATCTATTATAATTAGATTCTTTTACATTTCTACTTGCTATTTTTTATAAAACTTTAATCAATAGGTTCATATGATAATCTACATATATCCTTAGTTATTTGGGTATTTTCCGATATGACTTGTATAAAAGTCCTAATGTAGGTATATTTGCTAAATCTAATGATAAATTAGTGCTACTTCCTCATGGATATGCTGAGACAAAGCTCAAAAAAATTACAGAAATTCTAGATGCCGAACCCCTTTTTGTTTCTATAGCGGGAAATAGGATAATTGGACCTATGGTAGTTTTAAATAATAACGGGATGATACTTCCCTCTACTGCATCTGACGATGAACTGGTTTATCTTAAACGGATTACCGGATTAAATGTAGCCAAACTTGATTCAAAATATACTGCCATAGGAAATCTGATCTCAACTAATGATAAAGGAGCCATAGTATCCCCCTTATTCAAAAATGAACTTGATAAACAGATAGGTGATGTTTTAGGAGTCGAAGTTCATACAATGTCAATAGCCGACTTCAATCAAACTGGATCCATAATTGTATCTACAAATAGTGGTGCTGCAGTACATCCCAAGGCTACAGAGAAAGAGGTAGAAACTATATCATCTGTTTTGAAGGTGGAGGTCGAACCTTTAACCATAAATGGCGGTATTCCGTATTTATCATCGGGGATTGTCTGGAACTCAAAATCTTTAATTGTAGGTAGTTTAACAACAGGACCTGAATTGATTATGCTTAGTAGAGCTTTTAAAATGTAGCATATTCAAATTTCACTTCATGACCAATTACCTAATTTCATACAGAAAAGATTAAAGTTAGTAAATAAAATCTTTCATCGATTTATCTTCTTTCTGTCTTAGTAGAAAAAAAGGAAGAGATGTTATATTGACGTAATACAACGTAATGAGAAAAAAAGATACCAAAATATGTAATAACTACATACATACCTAGATTTACTTGACTTTTATCACATGTTTCCAGATTTTGTTAAATTATTAAAACTTTCATTTATGTAGACGGGCGGTGGATGTTTGAAAATATCCTTTAATTTATTTTTTAATTATTAAATTTTTTTATAGTTTTGAGAATATTCTTAGACGCCTTTCTAATTCCTTTTAATTCTTTTAGAACTTGTTTCTCGAAATAGGATAGTTGTGCTTTATCTTTGTTATCCTTTTTGTCATGGTTTAGCTCGTCTACCTCCAGGGGTAAGATGCTAATACTATTATTTTTTGCAGAATCAGAAACATCTTTGTTATCCTTTTTAATCTTAGAATTAGCATCTGTAGTAGCATTAGTAGTTGTTGCCATGGTTGCTGGTGTTGTTTTTGATACCGGTGTGTCACTGCTTGACGACCACTTTTTACTATTTTTTGCAGAATCAGAAACATCTTTGTTATCCTTTTTAATCTTAAACTCTGACTTTTTGGTGCTATTACTATTGTTTATCATGCTCACTGTATTATTTGCTCATAATAAATATCTTCATCATAATTTAATCTTTTTTTGTATTTATATAACATAATCAACTACAACGCTATGTTCCAATATTTCATTAACATTAGAAATCTTTTCTTTATCTTCATCTCTTTAAACAAAATAATATGACTGTCCGTATGTCTAATAATTAATATTGACAAACAATAATTTGTCGATTATTAAATTGATAACATGATAATATTACCACGACATATTGAATTGTCTCTTTTTACGCGAATTAGGGATTCTTTCTTAGTTTAGATAGTTATACAATGGCGCCGCCCTCTAAAATGATAATGGTATTACGATTAATTACATTCACTTAAACTATATCCAAAATGACTATTAAATTTGCAAAAGCAAATTTATTATGAATTCGCTGGATAATATGAATATGCCGTATCGGAATCAACCGAAATAAAAGACAATTATATATGGGTTTGTTCAATTATGAAACTTTTAGGAAAAACTATAGAATTAATTCATGGCAGTCAAAAATACGAAATACTTTGATATTGATGACGACTTTGAGAGATTAGTAGAAAGGTTAAGATTTGGTAACATTGGTGATCCTATTGCTATAGAATTCATTCACCCGTAGATATTTTTCAATTCTCCCAGTATGTTCTGAATCTTAATTTATTTGATTGCGACTTATTTTTAATTATGTCATCTATACCTAGGTAATAATACTTTAAAAAAGAGGAATGAGAGCTAGTTAAAGTTATCTATGAATTTGTCATTCGACCGTCTACTTCTATCTTTGAGTGATATGTGTCGCTGTATATCACTTGATCCCTAGGAATTTCTTTTTCATTGACAGTGACAATTAATGACGTTAAATCAATAATATATTTTCTATTACAATTAATATTATAAACAGATGAATACTCAAACTTGCCTGTCTTTTCAAATCTTATCTCATGTCCATGAATATCTATAAAAGTTTCATTCAAAATTTCGGATATTCTCAAGCTCAATCCATCAATCATTTTTCTCATTATATTTGTAATAATTTTATCTATGTTACAACTATTATTTTCTTTCAATATAGATCTTGTAGATAATAATGAGAACAAGATCAACATTTCAATTTACTTTTATATATGTATGAAATGGAATTGATTCAACTAAATATATTTGTCTTTTTTTTAATACAGATCACATGCACTATAGTTCCACTCATTGTTACTATTTTTTATTAATTTACCAAAGTATTTTAAAGAGCCACTAGTTAATTATTCAGGGACATGTTTATTGTGTTCATTATTTGAACATAATCTAATAAAGAAATGATTGTTAAAGTGCTATCAACCTTCTATTCTGATATTTACTAGTCTGAGTATCAAGCATTCAATCTAAGAAAATAGTCTCTAAAACCATTTTTTTATCTTGAATTGGTAGAATGCTTAGTTATGTCGTTATCTAATTGTGGTACACATGGTGGCATAGAATAAATAATAATATTATCATTTTTTTAATCTATCTCCGAACCACATTTAAAACATTTGAGATAACCCATGATATATTCACCCATTCTAAAACCGCAGATTATACAATCAATTGTATGTCTACTATATTCTTCATTAACCTCTTGAGAATTGTCTGATCCACCTAGTTTGATATACTGGAACAATAAATTAGGAATGACAATAATTTTCATTCTATGTGTATTGGAATTGAATTTCTATTAATGATTATCAATATAACAAACGTAAATCTATATAGTTGGTAGGGAATTATTAGTAAGCACAATTGATAGTTTAAGCATACAATTCTTTAAATTTCATTTCGGATTCAACTGATTGTATGAATTTGGATAATCAATTAAGAAATTTTTTGTCAATATTTGATTTATATTAATATTGTTATTGTTATTGTTTTCTGTATACTTGTTATATTCATACATAATTTGTTCACCTAAATATTGCAGAGTACGAATAAATGGGATTATAGAACTGTCAAGCTTATAATATTATATATACAAGCATTTTAATCCATTTTTTTATGCTTGATAAAATAGTCAATCGATTTTTTATGATGCCATATTTCATCGTGTAACCTCAGATCAGAATCAGTCGAAATGCTTAGTCCTCCATGGCATAAGTTGCACGTAACTCTATGATTGCGGTCACCTTTTCGTCTATTTGAATTCATATATCATTTGTATAACGTCCAGATGATAAAGATTGTTATTAACATATGGACTAAGACTAAGATGTAGGAGTTTCTGAAATGATTAATTTTAATTATGATATGGTTCAATTCAATTATTTATCAGAATTTCTTTTATACTACACCGAGGAGAGGAGAGGAAGGTGTTCATTCAAACATGCTTAAAGATAAAATTCCAAATTACATAATGGATCCTGAGTGTAGGCGGCCCATTAATCGGTTAAATCCATATTCAACTATCTTATCGTTAAATTGTCTTGAATTTTGTTACCATAGATAACTAATCTCCAAGAAAAAAATAGTTAGTGATAACGAGCAGAAGTGTGATGAGCTCCTAAAAAAGCGAAAATAACATTAAAATTTTTAATTTTAAAATGATTGTTTATCTGACCATTTTCGCATCCAATGAAGCAAGTTAATTATCGATTCTACAAGTTCTTGCCCTTATGTGTAAGGCGATATTCTACTCTAGGGGGAATTTCGTTAAAATATTGTCTATTTAAGATTCCATTTTTTTCCAGCTCTTTTAACCTAGTCGTAAGGGTTTTGCTACTAAAACCTTTCATTGATTTCTTAAAAGTCAAATATCTTACCGGGTCAGTAGAACAGCAAAGTGGTATCAAGATCTCTAAAGTTCCTCTTTTGGTAATAATCTTTCTCAATTCGGAGGTTTCCTTCATTAAATTTTCAATACTATATCCATAGAAATTACAGGAATTATTCTTATCATTATCAAGAATGGGTAGTTTGTTATGATCTTTAGCTCTATTTTGAAGCTTATCTCCTATTAGTTTATCTGATTTGACTTATTTTACTAAAATAGTCTTAATAATTTAAATAGTTTCCCTAGTAAATCTATATCCATGGATAAAATATTGCAATTAAAAGAAAAGATCAAAGAACGATATGGAAAAATTGCCACCGATGGTAATTCTACCTCTTGTTGTGTGCCTTCTAGCGAGCGCTGTGGTGTATCATCCGAGATTGTTTTATCTCCAGTGGAATCATCAAAAGCAGTTGGATATGACTTAGATGATCTGAAGTTGATCCCTGAATCTTCTGTATTAGGGGTAGGGTGTGGAAATCCTACTAGATTTGCAGAAATTGAAGAAGGCAATATTGTAGTCGATTTAGGTTCGGGAGCAGGCATTGATGTATTTTTTGCAGCCAATATTGTAAAGGAAAGTGGTAAAGTCATTGGAATTGATATGACAGAAAATATGCTTAAAAAAGCAAGAGAAAACGCAGAAAAACACAGATATAGAAATGTCGAGTTTAGACATGGTGATATTGAAAAAGAAATACCTGTTGAAAATAATTCTGCAGATCTAGTGATCAGTAACTGTGTTATTAATCTGACAGCAAACAAAGAAAAAACCTTCAGAGAAATTTATCGAATTCTTAAACCAGATGGAAAAGGGAAAATGATTATATCAGATTTGGTCACATCTAGAGAAATAGATGCAGATTCTGTAAATGCAGACAATTGGTGTGGTTGTATTGAGGGTGCACTAACAAAAGAAAACTATATTGATAGCATCAGGAAAGCTGGATTTACCAATATTGAGATATTAGATGAAAAACTATACATGGAAATAGATGAAGACAAGGATAAAGAAAAAAGACAAATCACAAGTATTTCTATCAAGGCTGTTAAAGAGTAATTGATTAGTAAAAAAAATGATTTAGATGAAATTTTCGATTGACAAACGAAATTATGACAATACAAAAAAACTGTTCTTTTTGTATGTGTTCAAAACGCTGGAAGAAGTCAGATGGCTGAAGGTTTTTTTAGAAAATATGCTCCAAAAGGCTATGAAACGAGTAGTGCTGGAACAGTTCCTATTTCACAAATCAATCCGATTGCAGTAGAGGTTATGAAGGAAGGTGGGATAGATATTAGCAATCAAAACCTAAAGATTTGACAGAAGACATAATGCGAAATGCAACAACTATAATCAATATGGGTTGTAAGGGCGATAAGTTTTGTCCTACTTTATTTGCGCCCAAAGTTATAGACTTGGATATCGAAGATCCACAGGACAAGCCTATGGAGAAAGTCAGAGAAATAAGAGATGAAATTAAAAAAAGAGTATTGGAAATTATAAATGATATCGAAGATAATAAAATTTCAATTTAGAGTAACTATTTATTTTGTTTAGTTAAAGTGATCTTGTATCAATAATTAGATAATCATGTCAAAGGAACCGACTTTTGAATCTGTTGTTAACAAACCTTCTCCTAATCGAAAAATATTTGTCGCTGAAGTTATTGGAACATTTATTGTTGTTGTATTTGCAACGGGTTCGGTAGTTATTGATGCTAAATTAAACGGTATTCTTGGCTTACCTTTTATTGCTTTTGCTCCTTTTGTTAGTGTTGCAATAGGTGTTTATTTTTTTGGAAAAATATCTATGGCTCACTTTAATCCAGCAGTATCTGCAGGATTTTAATAACAAAGCATATTTCGACAAGGCTATTACCTTTATACATAATAGCGGAGACGATTGGTGCTTACTAGCAAGTGTTTTTGTAGGTATTATAATAGACAAAGAGGCAAATCTAAGCACCAGCGCACCAAATTACTCTTATCCTTTACCTTTGATATTCGGAGTAGAAATTTTTGCATCAGCTCTCTTGATGGCTGTAATAGTGACGGTAGTATATACAAAGGGTTGAAAGGATTTGGGGGTTATAATAATTGGAGGCATCGTTGGCTTAGATATTTTCTTTTTTGCTTTTATATCTGGCGCTTCAATGAACCCCATTCGTTCATCAGCACCTACGTTGTTATCAGGAGCATTGACTAATTTATGGCTATACTGGACAGCAACGTTTATTGGTACATCTTTGATTGCTATTTTATACAGAAAGAAGATGGCATCTTGATGAATATGATCTATTCAAATTGTTGACACTTTAATTAGGTATATTTCTCTATAGAATAGTATTCATTTGGGAAACACCACAGAACAGTTTGTTTATATTTTATAAATAATCTTATCAACATCGTTTTCTCAGATGCAGGTCATTATATAATTTGCAATTGATATAATACATGATATCCAAATGTAACTGCGAAAACTAAATCATGTTAAAAAGCCGTATTAATAGGGTTTAGTTGATTGGTTATAAAGTATGTTAGTAATAGTAAATTAATGACAGATAATTTTGTTGATGATGCAGCAAAGAAAATGAAAAATTCACAACAAGACGCTAAAGCAGAGGCTGAGACTGCACAAGATCATGCAGAGGGAAAGCCTAGCTCAGAAAACCTTAATAAAGCAAAAGAAAAGGTAAAAGACGCCTTCAGTTAATTTTTTTTATTTCTACTATTGTAGATTCAGATAAGAAACTATATTTTCATTATCTATAAACAATCCTTAGGGGGCTTGGATGTCACCACCGAGGATGCTACTAATTTAATAGTAACCTCATTCAGTCAAAAGAAAGTAGTCGAATGTTAATAAAGAAACCTAATTAATAAACTCTAGATCGAATATGCAACATTCCCAATGGAGTTTGTTTTTTTTTGTTTCAGTAGCATGGTCATATAGACAAGCAGACAGATATGCAAAAGGGCCTAATGCAAGCGTCTTCGTTTACCTGCTGTACTCCTAGTAATCAAGGTGATAAGATATGGGTTCATCTATAGGGATAATTGTCCTATGAGTATTTTAGATTAAAAAATTGTTATGCAATTCTACCTTTTAGTAGTCCTAACTTCATCTTAATTTAGATTAAAAGACAGTAATTTTGAGTTTATTTCTATTAATATATTATTCAAGTTATGGATAAACAAATTCAATAGCAATGGAGTCATTATAATCTTTAATTCGCAATCTTTCTAATAATGAATCTAGGTTCTTGTCACAATCCATTACTGTTTTATCTTTTATTGCAACATGCTTACTTGGATAATATTTTTGAAAGTATTCATGATTTGAATAAAACCATTCAAGACTGTCTCTAATTTTTTCTATTTTAACTATATCGACATCTTTTATAAATTCGAGGTTCATCTCATGTCTAAAAAAATACTATTCAATTATGACATAAAAATATTCGTACTCTATTTCATATCCTCGCTGGAACAAATTTTTCTTGTCTATAACCACAGAGAATAATATTGTTCGTTATTTCATAAATTGATCTTTCGTTGACATTGTAATTATACTTGTCAGTATGACCTGCACCATCGTAATGTTATTCTGGAAAATATAACGCACTGAGTATCTGGCTAATCAAATGATTATAATTATTGTATCTTTTCTCTTACAGTAGCACTTCAGCCTTTTATCGACGATTTGTTTTATCGTCTTCTTCTTTTGTTCATAAGCCTGTTAATTAACATTTGAACTCCTTTGGTGGCTAAATATGACGTTATCCATCTTCTTACCGGCATGATTCTACTTCACCTCCTGTATACAGAATGCGCATGAAAACTGTAAAAAATAAGTCATCTATCAAGATGACTCTTCTGTGCTGACTCTTTCAGAAGTTACTTCTTCTGTGACTTCTCTTGTCTCTGTGACTGGCTTCTTATTGACTATGACCTCTTCTTTTACATACGGCGTTTTGGTTACTTCAACTTCTTCTTTTTTAACAGGAATGCTTATTTCTTGTGTTGAGGTCACAGGACCTTCAGAGGAAACCTGACCTTCTCCTCCTGAGGGAGGCCTTCTTTCAATCGATACCTCTTCATGTGTTACTGGTATTTCTATAGTCTTTGTCTCAGTCACAGGCTCCTTTGTTATTTGGACCTGATCCTCTTGAACGTCCTTTGACACATCAAGTCTTTCCTCTGTAAGGGAAATTGCTTCTTCTACATTCTGTGCAGTCTCCTGGGTTCTGTCTGTCTGTTCACTATTGGTTTGTGCTGCTTCGAGGTCCGCCCCCTCACGATATTTACTTAATACCTCATCTTCAGATATTCTAAACCTCACAATATCTCCATCATAACTTTCAGCTAACTCTTGTGGAATAAGAAACCTGTCTTTGTTAATAATTCCTCTTTGGACTAAAACAAAGCCGTTAGATACCTCTTGGACTTCTCCAAAATCTTCACCGTTAATACCCTCGGCTTCCTTTTTAATAGTATCACTCCAATCTATATCTGAGCTCATAAAACATTAGGTGAAACATGATATAAATATATGAATAACCGTGTATTTTATATGGCATAATTAATCATCTCCTTCTATCTTACCCGATGCGCATAGTCATCAGCTGTGCTTTTTAATCCAATTCTTACCAATATGATATGATGTATTTGTATATTTCTTAAATATGCCGGAGATAACTGTTAGAATATTTTAGATTAGATTATAATTAGCATATTATTATCTATAAAAACAATGTTGTTAATATATTTCGATGAAGACTTTCCTTAACGTTAGCATTCCATTGATATTAACAATTAGCTTGGTATTATTACTAAACACTGGAAGCGCCAATATATACGGACAAATTATTGGGGATACAAATCAAACTCA
>JAPSGR010000009.1:16601-55186 GCA_031177355.1 Candidatus Nitrosocosmicus sp.
ACCACAACCAGCTAATCAAACTCAACCACAACCAGCTAATCAAACTCAACCACAACCAGCTAATCAAACTCAACCACAACCAGCTAATCAAACTCAACCACAACCAGCTAATCAAACTCAACCACAACCAGCTAATCAAACTCAACCACAAGATCCTGAGATGAATGAAAAATTGCTTAATTACACCAATACTGCTATACTAGCCTTAAACGATGATAATATCAGTTCTGCACAAGATAGTCTAGTTCAAATTCAAAACGAATTAATCAATGCCAGTGGAAAACAAGTAATAGTAATTCCAGCTCCAGCATTATCAACTGATGATGATGAGGAAGACTCAGACTAATTTTTTTAATTTTATTGCATTTATCGATGTTTGTTATTATAAAATTGCTCACTAATTATTGAATCTAATATTTGTACATGATCAGAACTGAGCAGCGCTTAAATTCCATTAAATAATTAATCCAATACTAGTAAACCCAGAAGAATAGTAGGCTAAATAATCTAAATAGCATATTTTAAGGTTTATTGGGTAGTTTCTATAAATGAATATCAATAGTAATAGAGTATATAAAATAGATAGAGTATTGGTAAACCTCTAATGAAAAGTTGGAGTCCCTTGAGATGTTCAAATATTCTTCAGAATAAGAATTGCATCACTAAACTACGTAAGCAATTAACCAGTGCTAGATTCATCTGTATTATTTTTATCATCGTTGCCAGTATTCCAGGGAGTTATAATCGAAAAGCTCTTGCCTGTAGTTGTTATATTTGCCCCAGTAGATGCATCATTACTTAATGCCTCACCTTGAGCGTTGACACTTGATGCCCATTCTAAGGCTGTTGCCAAAATTATAAATATTGAGAGTAAAGATATTACAAAGACTAATTTATTGCACATAGTATATTTGATTAAAGATTATCTTTTATAATCCTGATACATTTACTCACTGTCAATCTTTTAATCCTTTTTTTTACTTAGCTATCTGATATTAACACATATTGATATTATTTGCAATGCTCTTTGAGGAATTTTCTTAAGTTTTGTAACCTTTATTGATCAAGTTTCATCTGGCACTGTATATTTTAATCAGTCAAATGAACTCAAACAATACTTGCTATTATCAATATTGCTATTACAAGAAATTAAATGCTGATAAATTAACACTTCTTAGTTGTTCTTTATAGACGAACACCAGAAGAATACCAATTTCCATGGGATGCTTCGGTAAATACTACTATAACTTCTTCTTTGTCCACCCTCAATATTTTAACTACATCCTCCGTTATTGCTTCTGCCAATCTATCCTTCTCTCTTTGAGTTCTTCCATTATACATTTGCACGTTAATTATAGGCATGATGAATATTCATTACCGATACTAATAAGATTTCATAAGTCACAATTGCTATTTTGTGATAAATCTATCAACATTATTTGATGAAAACTATTTTAAAACAATGATTTTATATTCTCTTAAAATATTATAGAAGTTATGCCTGAACAACAGAAGATAGATGAAACAATTGAATCTATAAAAAGCGCCAATAGAAAAAAATTATCAAAGATTGAACAATCCGCTACATCTTTGGAAACCGAACAAGACACGGCTGCGACAGAGACAGGCTCGGATGATAATGAGAATGTCATGAGTGTTTTAGAAACACAAGATGATGAAGTAAAAGAATAATCAAATTAACAGTTAACTTCATACTAAAGCGGAAAGTTTGGACTATATCTACATCGTTTAATAATATGTGAAAGGAATACCGTCAAATAAATACAGAGCAACAGAGTCTGACAATAGATATTCCCCAGAAAGAAATTACGTTCAACTATGCTATGTTACGAGTCAACATTTGTATTATTAAAATCCTGCGACTTCCAGGAACTTAACTCCCTGTTTATGAAGACATTACTAGATTATAGTATATACTCAATCCAATAATAGTTGAGTATCAAAAAGACCACACCACGTTCAACATACCCTTTAAGAAGGTTACACATATGAACCCAAAGAGTTTGTTGTTATTGATTTCGGGTAGGTATTGATGTGATAACTGACAGACTGACATACTGACAGATAGATAGACAAACCTACAAATGAGCTCAATGCAAGTGCCTGCTACTGCTTTGCTAGTCGTGGAATTAGTAAACAAAATAATAGAATAAATTATTTAGCCATAAATATAAGCAGAATAGAGTCTATTTTATCAGTGCCTGTAACAAAGCCCAAATGTAATTGATTTTATAATTCGTATTACCATTCTTAGAAGAATCTATGAAATAGTGTAATTATCTTCCATATTATAAGGGCAATGTTAACTTATCTTTGTTAATCATAAAAGTACATTTTATCGGATGGGCATACTGCTTCTTAAAATACTTTGTTAGACTTGATTATGATATGTCAAATAATACTGAAAGTACCAAGTTACCAAATTCAACATACAATATCCTTTCTGCATTAGGAAGAGAAGCTGATTTTCTATATTCTACGGTTGATAAATACATACAAGATGCTCAAAGTGAGGGAAGACAAAATCTAGTAGACTTGTGGAATGAAATTAAACAGGATAAGCAAAGACATCTATCTAGATTAAGAGAATGTCTTGAAAAAGAGGCAAAAGACAATAAATTGACAACAACATAGTTACATAGCGATTCCGAAAATCAAATATCTTTTTAGAGATGCTGGATACAACGCTTTTATTCTTTGTTTATTAACGAAATGAACTGCATTTATCTTCAGCACGAATTCTTTAATCTTTTACTACTTTACACTTTTATTAAAAAAGCATTAAATAGAATAATTGTGGGACTATATAAATGAATGATGGATTACATCCTGATGAAAAGAAAAGATGCAAGAGATGTTCTCATCAAAGATACCACCATAGGTATGTTGTAAATGAGCAGAATAACAACCTTAAATGTGATTATTCAGGGTGTAATTGTAACCAATTTATAGAATGGATATAAAGATAACTTCAAAACAATATATTAATAACTCTAGTTCGCCTAGATATGATAATTATTACCGTAGACTTTAAGTAACCACTACCAAATCTTACATTTCTAAATCAGTGTTAATTTGTTACAGTGAACTATTAAAATATAATAATAGATGGGGGGTTCAAAAAATTTAGAAATGAAAGTTTAAATTTTATGGCTCCACAGAGTCGATGTCTTGATGTTTCCTATAGAGTTTTAATTGTAGGTGTCTGAATTGTAATTTCTTTATCTTGTTTGATTATTTTGCTGATGTTTTGTATGACTGATGACGATTATGATGTTATAAAGATTGAGTCCAGTTGTATTTTGTTTTATATATTTTAAAAGAACTTTTCAATTGTTATTCTTTTAGATATGTAGTCACCTTGTGATTGTTGCATCAACTAAGATTATAATGAATAATAGACTTTATTGCCAAATGACGTTACCGATACTTGTTACAATAATTTTCATACGAACTAAGTATGACTAGTATATTTTCCCTAAGAGAAAGGGATAGGGTTACCATAAAATGAATAAGCTATTAAATGCTAAACCTATAGAATTTGTCATTATTAAATAGGCAGTTACCTCTACACTTAATAATTAGTATCTATGGATTAATCTGATGATTAGCACTAAGATTAGAGTTCTAGCCACATTTGTAATTATTACAACATTGTTATCTTTAACAGGATTGAATGGTTATGCAACCTCGGTACAGATTCCTGACTATGAATATGGTTACGGTCCAATTGCAAGTATAAATAAAGACTGGATTTTGGCTGGAAATTACATGGGTTATGGTAATCCTTCAAATCTCTCTGATTCAGGTTTTCATGCTACATTCAGTATGGTAATGAAAAATGGTACGGCTTATCATACACATCAGATATCTAATGCAACCATAGATGATGTTAGAATGGACAGAAATAATACAATTATGCAAGGTTCAGTGACTGTGACAATGACCGACGGTCCTGTTTCCAATGTATCAACTACTTGGACAATTTATAACAATAATACACTTGCAATATCTATGGACCAATCAAAAATCAATGACCACTTTGGGGATACTCCAATTTATGGCCTGGAATTAACCCCTGAAAAGGAGATGGCGATTGTAAATTTGATGTCTAAGGATTCCAAGTTTATGGATAAATGGATTCCGTTAACGGTGCAAAATACGATGAGCGCATTAAATATTGATGCTGGAAATATTTCGGCTTCCTCAGTGACAAATCAATCAATAGTCAACGAATCTTCGAATTTGAACCTCAGAAATAATTCTGCAATACCTTAGTTAGCTTCTATCTTAATTTTTATTATACCTTGAAACCTTTTGACTTTAGTTAAGTCTATTGATATCAGATTAATTTTTAAACATCCATATCTAAATTTATTAATACATTGTCGCCCTTTTTTATTGACTTGCCTTGCCACAACTTTGAATCCATAATATATTTATTGATAAATCCATTGACATGATATCTTTTTAGTGACAATCTAAAGTCCAAATCTTCAAAGGTATCACTTAATTATACAAAGAATCTGTTTCATATTTGGTAATTATTATGCATTGAAACTTTAGAAATGTAGGTGAATTAAAAAGAATTTTATAAACTAGGGTGAATTAAATAGTGGACTACCACCGGATCAGTTAAATCGTTTTCTTTATGGATATAGTCTACTACATTTTTGGGATCTAATTAACCATTGGCTTCAAGATTGTTAGCAATTGTTCAGCGTTTGATGGACTAACATAACTAATATCGCTAAAAACATATTGATGAACTCCCACGATAAATTGATCGCATGCGGGACAATATTGAGTATATACCGTATTAAATATCTGAGTATCGGGATTATAATCGGAATCTTTCCTTTTAAACTGGGGATGAAATGCTATATTACAATATGGACATTGCATAGTTTTCATATTATCAAAAGTTAATATTAAGGTATTTGAAAATTTGATTACTTAATGATATTTTAATTAGTAAGACAGTTATATCCATTTTCGATAAATTGCTCACTCTTAACGGTCAGTTTGATAATTCCATATACATTTTGATTACAAATCCCACCAAATCCGTATCCTAATGTTTAAACTATAATAATTGTATGTACATGGATTCTAACTCATTGCCACCACAATCAGCCAAGACCCAGTAGGGATAAGACATGTTGATTTTAATCTCTACGTTTGTTCTACGATCTAGTTATCATCAATTTTCTTTTTATCTATAGTTTCTTATCATTTCTTGCTATATTTAGCAAATCTGACTTACTAACAACTCCTTCCAGCTTTACTTTGAGAGATTGATCATAATCTGGCAATAATGTAGATGACGAGGGTCGGATTGATTCTCTATTTTTATTTACAACTATTTTATTATTGATAAAACCATTTATCATTTTATTCTTGTGATAATTATTACCTACATACACTCTATTCATATTTCGTTGATACATTTGTCTTAATGCTTCATCCGCTCTGCCATTTTTTTCCATAATAACCAAGTCATTAACAGAGGTCATGATCTCAGATAATTGTATTTCAGAATATTTGTCAGGAGAAATAGTGTTTATTTGTTTATTCGAGACAGATCCAACCAAGTATCCTTCTTCATCTAAGACAGGAAATTCGCTTTTTCTGTACACATTAAAATAATTTTGAACTACTTGTCCTATAATCCAATTTGACTTGACATAGATAAAATCTGTTATCATTATATCTTTTAATTGTAAGCTGGCTAAATTTCGAGTTATCTCGTGTTGCTGAAGATATGTTTGTGCAGCAGTTTGTAAAAACCAACCGATAATGATAAACCACAATCCTCCAAAAGCAGACCCTGTAAATATAGTTATAAAACCATATGCCATTAAACCAAATGAAATACCCGTTCCCACTCTTACTGATGTTCTGGTGGCTTGATCATAATTATTGTGTTGCCTGACTAATAAAGCCCGTAATATTCGGCCTCCGTCTAATGGAAACGCTGGTAACAAGTTAAAGGCTCCTACTAAAACATTTGCCACTACGGAATAAATTAGAATTCCTGATAATATAGATACAATTGTTGACGAATAAGAGGATGGCTGTGAATTATCGAAATTTGAGTCATTCATGTTTACCATGTTTGTAGATAAATTAGTTGGTAATGCGTCATTACCTACAAAAAGAAACATCAAATACCATGCTAGAAGAAAAACCAGTGCCAATCCAAAGCTAGCGAGAGGCCCAACCACTGCGATTCTAAACTCTTTTTTGTAATCTTTTGTTTCTTCTTTAATGTCTGCTACGCCGCCAAAAACAAAAAGAATAATTTGTCTTACTTCTAGTCCATATTTTAGTGACACAATTACGTGAGCTAATTCATGTAAAAATACTGAGAATATCAATATGATTGCTCCAGCAACACCCATGATCCAATATGCTAATGGATCTAAATTCGGATAAAACCTAGGCATAAAACCTGAAGAAAGTGTCCAGGAAAGAAGGGCTAAAATTATGATTAATGTAAAATGCAGTCTTATAGGTACTCCTTTAACTTTTGATATTTCTAAAGACATACTATGATCGATTTATTATCATGAAATTATATATACAAGCAAACAAATTCAAAACCAAAAAATCAGTGAATTCTGTTTGAAACGAGATTATACTTTATATTAAATTAATTTAATTGATTGTCAAGAGGTTGGAGTTAGCAGTATTTACACTCTAACATTCTATCTGTTTTATAATGCAATAGTGCCATGAACTATAAATAATCTTTTTTCCTCTTTTTCCATAAGAAAGGGACTAAATCTATCAATCTAAAATTAGAAACATATGTATCTAACTTGATTTTGATAAGTCAACCTGCAATGCTGGGGTTGGTCATGGGATCAAGATTCACAAACAGAATAAGAGAATCAAATCTAATGTTGATTATCTAAATTGTTTAGATTCATATGTAGTGATTACGATACTTTATAGAGTATTAAGATTACTAAATACTAATTAAAAGATATATTCAAGAGCAATAATAGAAAAATCAACAAAAGATTAAAATCATTGTCTTCCTCTAATGCCCAAGTTTACGTGCTCTTGTGCAAGGTCAGTTTGAATAGTTTGAGCAGCTATTCTATTTTAAGAGTAAGGTCAGAATAGTTTACAATTCCTTTTTCTCGTTGGAAATAAATTATTTCTAATATATCTAAGCCTCTTGGTGTAATAAAATACAACTTCATTATTCCTTTATATGACACTAAAACGCTGTTTATCAAATGAAATAGATAATTTTTTATAATGCGTTCAGAAGTTGGACTTATCCTTTGTACACTTAAACAGATTTCAGGTAATGATGCTCCATCTATGCAAGCCAATAGTATAGGCTCTGTTATAGCTACTCTCAGATACACTGAATTAGCATTTTTGTTAGTGAATGCCCGATCCACTTCTATAGATAGCACAATTTTATTTTCTATTTAATGTTGTCACTAATAATACTACTAGTCTTTAATCGTTTCTCACTTTTCTCAATTCTTCTTCTGATTTTAATCAGTGTTTTCTTATAGAATTTGTAGCCAGATGAATTGTGTTATAATCAATCTTGCTACTTTTCACAATTATCTATCCACTCTAATGAACATCATTGTGAGATTTAAAATGAAAAATACAAATCGTTTTTTACTGTATCTCTCTATTTAAGATGGACTTTTTGGTTTTTCAAAGTCTGTAAAGAATTAGAGTACTGAAAGATATGTTCTTAAATTACCTTTGATTTCGATTTCGATATAGGACATAACATATTTGAAAATTCAATAGAAACATGATTGAATTATCTTTTGCATGCACCGATTGGATCGAATCTATCTTAATAAGCAAAATATTATCTCTAGATTATAAAAATACTTGTCTCTTTGTATTTTAAACTATATCTTCTATGCCATTGACTTGTCAAATTGCTATGTATGTAATTGTTAAATACACCATTGTCATAAAATGGTTATGAAAAATATTTCTTTACTGATATGTGTCGTATCTTTAACGTCTATATTATATCTGTATCCTCTTTCGGTTAGCCCTGCCCAGTCGCAGTCAGGCGATGGGTTGGAGATTACGCCTAGCATTCAATGGAGCGAGAATATCGATGGACAATTTAGTTATTGTGTATATGAAGGAACTGTCACACTTGATTCCGGTAATGATCCCCAAGCATTCTGCATTATTCCCACGTCGGATTCCTCTTTTAATAATATGAAATCTCTGGTAGACGATAATATTGATATATATGAGATGTCCCAAATAGAAACTCCAGCGGGTCTGTTCAAAGATGGTGCACCATATTCTGTATGTGTGGCCTTTTTTCCATCATCTCCACAAATAGCAGGATTTAGTACGGCAGAAAGTTGCCAGCAATTCACAAACAAAAAAGGTAGTCATCCTGAAGAACCGTTTATTAACTTAGATGAAGGAGTATTCTTTAGGAATAATTAATATTTATAAATAGTCAAATAATATATTTTTTGTCAATATCTTCTTGTGGAATTTATTAGTTAAATTCGGATTTTATAATTGAGACTGTATTCTTTCTGCCATATAAAAAAATTTGTATCGATGTCCTAAAGTAATACTGCCGCTAATCCAGTTTTACTTTAATTTTTTTGTATCCATCTCCTTTTATGGTTTTACAAATGATAGACAGATGCCGCATATTGAATGATAGAATCTACTGAGTTGTTATGTTGAGATGGATGGATACATAAAACAGAAACTCCTAATTGATATACCATTAGGATTTGAAATGCCCGTTGTTTAATTATATTTATTATAAAATGATGTAGAAAATGTCGGTGGAGCCTACATAGGATTGCTAATGACAATCTCCTTTGATATTGGTTAGAGCATCCTACACAATTATCAATAACACTTATTTAATATATCAACTTCATAATGAGAGATTTCTTTATTTCGATCATGTGCCCAAATAATTAGAATCCTGACTATCTATTACTAGACTCATCGATGATGTTATATAATCTAGTAATTGTTCTATCTACTGAATTAGTGAGAGTAGGTGTGTAATTGAAAACTTGGAAATATTCATGATCGTCTATAGTTTAACATTTGTTTTATATATTCATGGCATACATAAACTATTATTATAATCAGATTGTATTCTTTTGTTTATTGAGTATATTTATTCTTCACAAATTTTCTTGCTTTGGTTATGATACTGTGATAAGTTACTGCCTGTTGGAAAACCATGCATACTATAAATGATATTGTAAAAATCACAGCCACGAGAAAAGATAAGTATCCCAGGAAATTCATTATCGCTGTAAAAATCACAGCCACGAGAAAAGATAAGTATCCCAGGAAATTCATTATCGCTCACCATACCTTCTATTTTTCATTGCACATCTTTATAATATTGACTAGATATTTGCTAGAATTCTTCACGTCTTTATTATTTTGAATCTCGGGCATTGCAAAAGAGGTTATATAACATAATATAAATATTTAATACCTTTGTTACTAATTATTCTTGCGATAATAAATTTTTTTTGTATATTGTTTATTATTAGTAGAGGTTTCTTTTCATTAATGAGTTTTTTTCTAGATTCAATAATTGAGTCTATTAATAATTTACGATCCATAGATTATGCTTCAAAATTTCTAAAATCACCGAATATGTCAAGTCTTGCTTTTGAACTCAAAACCTCCTTGACACCTCGACATTATAATCACCTGAATACGAAAGTTTTTAACATTCTATGATAAACTGTAAATTTCCTAATAGTTTGTTATTGAATAGTAGTTTTGTTTAGATTAAGTAATACTATGGTAGATATTTGGCACTCATCCAATTATAATTATTTCATTATTCTTTGATGTTTAATACAGATCTGAGTAGAAGGCAATACTACTCGTTTAGCCATTGCAGGTTTCAAAATGATACGTTGAGTAAATTGACTTTGAGGAATTAGTCAAATCTGTTGTTAATACGCCCGGATTAGATTTCTATCTATTAACATGCATAATAATTGATATAAATGAATATTTTCATGTTTATGTATTCAAACAAAATCAAATTATTCCTAAAGGTGAAAATTTCATGCTTGCCTTCAAAGAAGTACGGATTGATATTATTAGGGGTGGGAAATGTACACGATCTTTACTTCTATAGCAGTTGTCTACAGTCGACAAGAAAAGTTTCTAAAATTTAGTATCAGACTATATAAGGTATGTTATATATATACATATAGCGAAAATTATGGATTCACTTTTAAAAAATACCTTAAAGCGTCAAATGCCTTATCTCATTGGCGGTACAATAACTGGAACAATTATTGCATATTATTATGGTTTTCTGTTCTCGATTATAGTAAACAGCATCATCTGGTTTGTGATATCAACTATAGTTAACAAATATTACTGGAACTATACTGGTTTTAAGGATGAGAAGCGTCTCATTTCTAAATATCTCATTCACAGAAAAGATTCTAACGCCCAAGCCAATAATGTAAATGGTTACAGCAGAATGAGAAAAGAAGATGACGGTATGACAACAACCAATAACATTCATACTTCTATTTCTAAAAAATTAGGAGAAAGTAATCAAGAAAATATTGGAAGTCCTATTAAATAAACATAGGCCGAAGGGACGGTTATTAAATCTTCAATAACTAAAAGGTATTGCTAAATAGATTTATTACCAATTATTGTGATTTTTTTTCCAGTCTTTGCCTTGGATAGAGAATCACTATGATAGAGAGATTTGAAGGATGTTCTAATGAAGGTTTTTTCATACTATCGTTTGATATCCGTCGATTTAATTTGTTTGAAAATATTTATCTTTACTGGTATTATTATCTGTAGATATTTCGAAGAGATAATAAAGAAAAAGTATTCAGCTTAAATCCTTAGATTATTTTATTTAATAGCAATGCTCTACCAATCTTTTGCTTATTTATGTGCTTAGGTAACGCTCTGACGGCCGTGAATACCACTATAGCCGTTAATACACAGATTCCAAATGCCATTAGAACGTCATTTGTAGTTAAATTGTGTAACCCGGGCACACCATGGCCAAATGCTCCTGGAGATAAAGCTGCTTGAACTTTGGACTGGGCTAACTCTAATGAGTGATACCATGGATCAGTAGTTGGTATTTGACTTTGCTGTTGTATCTGTTGCGCATAAGCCGTCATACCTCTGTTAGGTATTGATGTTAGAGACAGCAATCCAAGAGTAGAGATTGACACTGTTGACAATAGTTTAGGTAGAGATTTCACCCTTTGCATTATTTGATTTTGACCTTTATCGATGATTTTGTTTATAAATCCTCTTACCTTCATAACTAGATCACCATCTTTATTTATTTTAATATCTGTAATTTATTTTTAACTTTATTCTAATTAGAATGAAAATGTTAGAAAAATATATATTTGTAATATTCATTACATAAATATTAAGGTGACATGAATGTTTGACTATTGGGATAAAGATGTAATTCCAAGAAGAAATTCATTCAGAAACTTTTTTGATGATATTGACAGAGAATTTGCACAGGCTGAGGAAATGATGAATAGAGTCTTTAATACTGCACGGGGTATAGGTCCTACGACGGTAGATGCGTTTAGAGAAGCATCGACCTTCCCATATTATTATGGATACCAAATAACGGTCGGTCCAGACGGAAAGCCACATGTAAGAGAATTTGGGAATGTTAAACCAGGAGCGAGAGGACTCGTACAACAGTCAAGTGTAAGAGAACCTCTAGTTGATACAGCATTAGACGAAAAGAACAACTCTCTAGTCATTACTGCAGAGATGCCTGGTCTATCCAAAGAAAATATCAAAGTGAATTCAACAGACAATCTTATAACCATACATGGAGAAAAGGATCAAAAAAAGTATCATACCGAAATACCGCTGAATTTAGAAATAGATGATTCTTCAATAAAGGCTAGTTACTCAAATGGTATACTAGAGTTGAAGTTAAAATTAAAGAAAGAGACAAAACCAAATGGAAAAGAGATTAAAATAGAGTAAGATAAGGTGAGCGCATATGATATCTTCTCAATATTTTATGCAAAAGAGAATGATTATGGAGGTAATGAATTATGAATAATCCTAATGGTAACAAGAACAATAACAATAATCAGGATCCAAAGATATCCCTAAAAATTGCTGAAACTGATCCGAAATTTGTCGGAAAGGGAATGGCTCTTGTGGATCCAGAAGCAATGGAACAGATGCAACTAAAGCCTGGAGATGTTATAGAGATTATTAGTAAAAAAAACAGGAGAACCTATGTTTTGCTATGGTCAAGTTCACCCGCTGATTATGGAAAAGGTCTCATAAGAATAGATGGTTATACTCGTAACAATATAGGGGAGGGAATTGATGACCGCATAACCATTAAAAAGATCGAAAATATTGGAAAATCTGAACAAGTTATACTTTCTCCAACAGAAGAACTGAATATCGTAGGCCTAGAAGAACATCTTCCTGAATTACTTGATGGGAGGGTGGTAACTAGAGGTGATGTAATCCCTGTAAATATAATGGGCAGGAAGATCGGGTTCATAATTGATAGTATCAGTCCTATCAATAAGGTCACTATGGTAGATTCTCAAATAACTGAATTTATCATTAGCTCCATTTCAAAGGATGCATCAAAAGGGGTAATGCCTAGAATTACATATGAGGATATTGGAGGACTTAAACATGAAGTACAAAAAGTTAGAGAAATGATAGAACTTCCGCTAAGACATCCTGAAATATTTGAAAGAATAGGAATAGAAGCACCTAAAGGTGTTCTTTTGTATGGACCACCTGGGACTGGTAAAACACTGCTAGCAAAAGCCGTTGCCAATGAGACAAACGCAAACTTTTATTCTATTGGTGGACCAGAAATAATGAGTAAATTCTACGGCGAGTCGGAAGAGCGACTAAGAGAGGTATTTAAACAGGCTGAAGAAAATGCTCCTTCTATTATATTTATAGACGAAATAGATTCGATAGCCCCAAAAAGAGAAGAAGTCTCTGGCGATGTAGAAAAAAGAATCGTATCTCAATTATTAACTCTAATGGATGGATTGATGGGTAGAGGAAAGGTGGTTGTAATTGGAGCTACAAACAGACCCAATGCTATCGATCCAGCTTTAAGAAGACCCGGAAGGTTTGACCGAGAAATTGAAATAGGAATACCAGATAAAGACGGAAGATTAGATATTCTTCAGATACACACTAGAGGAATGCCTTTAGTAGATAATATTAATCTTGAACAATTTGCCAAGGTAACCCATGGATTTGTTGGAGCTGACTTAGAATCTTTATCAAAAGAAGCTGCGATGCGATCACTGCGTAGGGAACTACCCAAAATAAACATGGAACAGTCAAAAATACCAATCGAGATTCTTAACAAAATAAAAATAACCAATAATGACTTTGAAGACGCATTAAAGGATATACAACCTTCTGCTTTGAGAGAAATTCAGATTCAAAGGCCAAATGTAGCCTGGGAAGACATTGGTGGGTTATCAGAAGTCAAGGAAGAATTATCTCAAGTAATAGAGTGGCCACTCAAGTATCCCGATTTATTTACCGAAGGAGATGTTAAGCCACCAAAAGGTCTCTTGTTATATGGTCCGCCAGGTACTGGTAAAACTTTGATAGCAAAGGCCGTTGCGACCACGTCAGAATCCAATTTCATCAGCATAAAGGGACCAGAATTGCTTAGCAAATGGGTTGGGGAATCCGAAAAAGGGGTAAGAGAAATATTTAGAAAAGCAAGACAAGCAGCACCGTGTATAATTTTCTTTGACGAAATAGATTCTATAGCTCCCAGAAGAAACACCGGATCAGGATCAGATACCAATGTCACTGAGAGAATGGTATCTCAACTATTGACCGAAATAGATGGCCTAGAAGACTTGAAAGGTGTTGTCATAATTGGAGCTACAAACAGACCTGATATAATCGATGAAGCTTTACTACGTCCAGGACGATTTGACAGAATAATAGAAGTTCCTCTCCCAGATAAGAACGGTAGGCGTCATATATTGTCAATACATACAAGAAGAAAGCCTCTGGACTCTACGTGCGATCTCGACAAAATTACAGACTTGACAGAAGGATATACTGGAGCAGATTTAGAAGCATTGGTCAATGCTGCTGCCATAGTAGCCATTAAAGAACACATAGATTTGATACAAAAGTCAGACAGCATAGACATACTTTCTCAAGTGAACAATCAGCATAACAATAAAAAAACAACAGAAAGTACCGCTCCAAAATCTGTGAGATTAAGGATAGGTATGCGTCATTTCGAAGATGCACTGAAAAAGATAAAGAAAAGGGAGACACTTTCTACTGTTGTAAAGTAAAGTCTATTAATCCAACTATTAATTTTAATTTTCTTTTGTTATTTTTGTATGTTTACTCTTAAAAAAAATAATACTGAAAAAAAGCATCAATTTTGTTATATTCTTTATCGTTGATTTGAGATAACTAATTTATTTTGTTATTAATATTACAATTTTTTATAAAGCATATGTAAATTGATGCATATACAGAGTGACTCTACCACAATTGTATTAGAACCCTACTACCAATGGGAACCTTCTCCACGGGTACAGATGTTATTTGTAAGTGGAACTTATCTCCAAGCTACTGCTTCTTTATCTTAAACACTCGAATTGTATTGGCCGTTTACACAATTTAATTGAACAAATTTTTTTAAAACAGGCATGGAGGGTACGCAATGTAGGGACTTATCGACCTACATTCACCTATTTTTCTAAATACTTTTCTGCAAGACTTTTCATAAAATGCTCGTATTCTTTTCTGTTCATTCCTAATTCTAATAATTTTTCCAAGATTTTTTCTTTTCTTTGATCTCCTAGTCTATCCTGTGGTGATGCTACTGCGAATAAAATCATGAGTCCCCCCAATTTGCCAAGAAAGTTGTAGATATTCAGATTGCCAGTTTTCTGTAGTTTGTCTTATAAATTCATTCCAGAAAATATTCATTTTTACTGGCTGTCCGTGTTGATTTTGCTCCTCACTAAATTGGTTAAATGCCGTTATACCATGTATTAGCCATGAAACCGAGAAAAAAATGATAGTAACATAAAGATACCCTCGCTTTTCATATTCTTGCATGAATAATTATAGGATAAAACTAATTAAATTGTATATAAAAATAACAAAAAACAAACTATTGAGTACACCCGACTTATATTAACGTTCTTGCCATATGTAATAATGATAATTGTGATATAGTATTTCGTCTAGTCAAATAAGTTACTTATAGAAATAACTAATCCAGTAATGAATGTGCTGATGATAATTCCTAATACTATACTCCCAGATATTTTTTGGTTACTCATTTTCAATTCATTTGTATTAAATTTAATATATAACATACTATAAAAGAGAATATTATATACAAAAATTATCCAAATTAATTATCAAATTAAATTTATTAGAATTATTCTATCCGGTTACATTGTATGATGACTTGTGATTGCCTTAATTCTTCGTTCTTATACTCATGAGTAAGGTTGTTCCTATTAGCTATTCTCGACTACTACCATATTTTTAACGATTGCATGATATTGAGAATTACAATATTAAATTAAACATCAAGAGAAATGATCTTAATTTGTCTATGAGTAAAAGTGTAATTAATTGAAACTCACGTTGATATCAATTTCGTATGGTACAAATTCTACTATTTCAAAGATTTTTAATTCAGTTTTACTTGGTACCAACTATGCATATAGCTTCATTATTGAGACTTACTGGTCCTTGCTTATCAGCACTATCAGTTCCAGTAGTTGTGTATTTTGATACCTCTTGAGTTATTGTATTCCATATTTGCTCAGTATGCTCTTTAGACTGGTTTTTCAACATGGCATTGACAGGAGCTGCTATGTCTTGAGTGAACTTTGTATATTCTTCTGCTGTTTCAAACTTGAAAGTTACATTGACTTTTTCTATCTGAATATTTCTAAATCCCGACTTTTCAAAAGCTCTGTAAAGTAATTTCTCATCCGCCAAACTAAAAGGTCCTGGGGTTCCGGGTGGAGGCAATGGGGTATTAGTTTCGCGACTGGCGATATTCATAGGAATAGAAAGTTGTGGCACTTTATCAGCCGTAGACCAAACTGCTGCAGCAAAGCGTCCACCATCTACTAAGGATTTATAAATATTTGAGAGCCCTGCCTCAATATTTGGAAGAAACATCAATCCCCATCTACAGAGTGCTACATCAAATGTAGATGACTGCAGAGCAATTGTTTCTGCATCACCTTCTTTAAACTCCATTATGTTATCTATGTTTTGGGATTTAGCTCTTTCTTTGGCTATAGATAGCATTTGAGGTGACAAGTCAGTGGCCAAAACATGTCCACCACTATTTCCAACACGATAGGCTGCCGAAATGGCTGGCTCACCTATGCCTGTTGCAATATCCAGAACCTTTGAATTTGGTTTGATATCTGCAAGCTCTATTAATTTATCACTTACGGTTTGCGCCCCGTTTTCAAATATCTTCCACCATTTTTGCCATCCTAATGCCACACTATCCCAGCCTTGACGTTGACTTTGTTTAATTTGGTGAGATTGTGAATTGGACATACTAATGATTTATAGAATATCGTAGATTTTATAGCCTTTGTTATGTTATGATAATTTATATCAATCTTATTTTCTATTGCATGGAAGAGCCTCTATTGTCATTAAGTCGTAGTAGAACCCTAATACCGCAAGGAACTTAATCCCCTCTTGATTAAATCTCACTGATCTATATGTCCTGTTATTGACATAATTTGGCTCAAAATAAAAGTCTCACTTGTATTAAAGATATTTTTAAATAACTAATTATTTCATACAGTCCAATGTTAAAAGATATCCTTTTTTCACAGAAGATTTCTTTCAAACCTTGTTATATTATTTTAATTTTCATTGGAGTTTTTATGACTGGCATCACTGTATACAATGCTGGTAATGCTCTCTCCTTTGCAAGATATGATACTATGGATAATACATATCAGATAAAACTAGGAGAACCTCATCAACCACAAATTATACCTATTGATAATCAAGTTGAACCGTCTATTTTCAAAATTTCAAGTTCTAATCCTACTGTCACTAGCGACAGTAACAACAGTATTAACACATTTACAGACAGCTCTGAATTTAGAAAAGACATTAGTGGAAAATACACAAATCCTAAATATGGTATAACAGAATTTGAAATTCCACATGGCTGGTATGCAACAGAAAGTATGAACGGCGAAAATGGTATTATCCTTACTATGCTTCCCGCAACAACCGAAGAATTTTTCACAAAGTTAAATTCTTTATCTAATAACGAAACACTTCCTGTAATGAATCTTATTGTACAAGATAAGGAAGACCTCAAAGACCGACAAGTGTCAGCCTCCTTGTCCGGTACTGGGCCATCATCTTTTTCCACTGAGTGTACAGAATTGGCATCCAATTCGACTTCTACAATAAACGATAAGCAGTTTCAAATTTCGACAATGAAATGCTCAACAGCGGATAAAGAGCCTATTGTAGACGGAATTGACTTTGGCCATGATGAAATTATAAAGTCTTACCAATATGATTCACCCACTACAATGTATATCTTACAATTGGTATTATCTAGTGATTACTCATCAAATAAAATAGTAAATGATGCAAACTTGTCAAAATTCCAGCCAGTCGTTGATGAAGCGATTCGAACTTTAAAAATAGGAGGATGATCAAAGATTTTTATTTAGTTGTTTTTTATTAGTTTCGCAATATTGCTTGTCTGGATTCTGTTTAATATTGAATCATCCTCTTATGTGCAAGGACTGTCACTATATATTATATCAAATTAGAAATTAATAACCTGTAATTGATTAAATCTTGTCGTCTTGTTATTTCATATCCCTTGTAATTTCAACAATTGAGCCGATAACGTATTTAGACTTCATCAACTCCTTTACCGATTTAGACAATTCCTGCTCTTTTTTATTATCTAATATTCGAGCTGTGGCTTCAAATGCATTGTTACCTATCTCAATTGATACCCTTGGATAATGAATAATGTTTTGGACCCAATGTGCTTTTGTAGAAGTTTCTGAAGTGATATAATAACGATCGTTATATTCTACGAACCATATTCTTATTTTGTGACTTGTCCCCGTTTTCCAACCCTTAGTGGTCAATAGTAGATATTGAGATTGATCACCTTTTCCCATTATGTATGATCAGTTCATTTACTATTTGACATTATCTGAAATATATCCAATCTAATATCTTATCATCAGATCAACTTACGTCTGGTTGGATCATATTCACCCTTTTAACAAGAAATGAATTTAGTTTTTTTCTTTTGTTATCGACCTTAAGTTTTATAAATGTTTATTGTTGATAAAGGTATTTGGTAGATATTCATAGTAATGATCGGAACATGTGTTTCTTTTTTATAGATACAAGATGTTTTGACTAATTCCAAGTTAAACAATATTGGAGTATATTTTATAAAGATCTCCCGTCTGCGGATTGATATACTTCCATTTTTCCGTATCAAATCTTACTTCCTTGTAATTTTGTTTCTCGTTCAATGGTAAATTATTAAATACATTCTGCCCTATGGTAATGCCATTCGGTGGGGATAGTGAAGTAATCTTTGCAGTTCTATTCATCGTGTATCCAAGTATATCTATTAATGAAGTCGTATCGTGACCATATTGGATAATTAGATCCTCACCTTCGTCTATTCCTACCTTTACTTTGAGTTCTGGCATGTTATTCTGAATTAACACCGGGTTAATGCCTTTTTCTATAGCCTCAACCATCAAATTCGCCCCTTCTAAAGCTAACTTCACTGCTGATTTCTTGTTACTGTTTGACGGAAAAAAAGCGATTACTGCATCCCCAGAATACTTTAGTACATATCCCCCATGAATGTTTATAATATTTGACATTTCATATGAAAAAGATCTTATGATAGTAACCATCGATTGAACCGGCAGACTCATACTCATCTTAGTCGAACCTACTAAATCGGCATACATGATTACTAAAGGAACTTTGGTATTAACAAAGTCAAGTAAGAATTTTTGAGCAGCTCTTAAATTGGATTCATATTGATAACGCTTTTTTATTGCTCTTGATAATCTTTCCTGTATTTTATCAGTTAATATTTGCAAATTTTCAACCTTAACCTCAAAATTCTCCTCATTCACAGAAGTATTTACATCATTAAGTCCTATCACATCTTATATAAGAGTTAATAACGATAAATGTATGCTCCGTTAGATGTTTTGGTCATTTATCCGCTACTTATTTTTTATGACTTCTAACTGGAAATGAATAGAATAAAAAAATGGAAATACGCGATGAGATCTATCTTTGTATTTATTTAATTATGATAAATATGCAAGAATTCATATTAATCGATTCAATATCCTATTGAGTTTAATTTGATAAAAGATACTCTATAAAATAATAAATTCTCTTCCTTTTTATCGGTCCCCATTATATGAAAATTATTAATTCTACCAAGCCTAACGATAACTGGACTTGTTTAAAGCTAACAAGCTCCGAATGAGAACGAGGTCCGGACTGAACAATAATCGTAACCGGCTGTACAAATATCTTGTATCTTGTAGAAAGATGGATGGATGGATATTTTCGGCTTTACACCCCAAACTGTATTAGGAAATGAAAAATACAAAATACAATGAAAATAGTATATGGTATACCTTAAAAGATAAAATTAAAAATTAAGTAACAAGATATAAAATCAGGTCAGGCTTAAATGACTCCATAGTATAGCCTGGTATAGTTGAAATTTTTCTTAGTCTTGTTTGCTTTCTGGCACCAGGATGTATTTAATCTGTAGATTTTCGTTAATTTAATAGTTGTATTGTTCTCTTGATTGATATCTTTATTAAAGATAACTAACCATGAATTTAGACTACAAATGATGATTCTGTCATATGCTAACGCGACGACTTTATAAACCCCAACTAGTCTTTTTAATGGGTATGATCTTAATATAATCCTCTCCTCTTAATATCTCTGTGATTCCTCTAATTTCAATTCCTCTAGGTAGCCATGGATTGATAGACACTAAATCATCCACCACCATTGCGACCTTGTTATTCTTCAAAATATGTCGAAACTTTAAACTACGCTTAAGATTCCAACCCCCAAAAAATAAATCTGTTCCGTCAAAATTATATGAAACAGGAACTACATGAGGTTGATTATCCGACGAAACGGTTGCTAGTCTGCCTAACCGATTGTCAAACAAATATTTAGTTTCACTTTCAGAAAACACTACCGGATTATTATTTTTATTCATGCATCCTTCAATATTTGTATATTATACTCTACTTATTATTTTATCAGTTCCTCATTTTAATATTATATAAAATTGCAATAAAGAATATTTCTATACCGATCAATTAGAATGCACTTATTCGAAGATTAAATCGCAATTACAAATGTCCAAAGTGATTGATATAATAGATCAGGATGTTTTTATATTAAATCCTTCATACGATTAGTATAATCCCATTCAAATATTCTTATAGGATCTATTACTATAGCAACTTCTGTCTTTAGGTGATTCTCTGATAGTAAAAATTTGTGTAATGGTGATGACTCTTTGCCCTCAAAATATCTCTGCAATAATATGCGCAGAATCTTTTCTCCTAAAATTTCATCTATCGTAACTTTTCCAATACCTCTTACTCCAAGATAAGGAGGAGAATCCCGAGCAATTTCAAAACCACATTTGGAATTTATCTTTAAAGACTTGATAAGTTTTGATGTCCCTTGCGTAGCACAAAAAAATTTCTCATCCATATAAATATACATTAGTGACACAATCATAGGATAACCTGACGCAGAAATACAAGATACCCTAATAGGGATATGGACGTCCTCTATAAATTTTAACATTTTTTGACCAATCATCCTTTTAGTTGTAATATTATTATATGGTTTTAATATTTATAGTCATGTTGAGCAAGATTCTGAATTAATTAAACTATTTTTCAATAGGTTTGATATCATCAGCTAATTTCACATAATCTCTAAATTTTTATCTGCATAATATTCCTCGTATAAGAAAAGTAGAGTTAAAGGATGATAGTATAAATTATGAAAGGGCAGAAGGCATTGATAATTATTTTCGATGCGTAACCTATGATCATATACAACATAAGTACATTGTTGGTTTCCTTTTCGTTTGTATAATTCTTACATTTCTTATCTTGGTAAACTAAATACAAAAGTAGATCCATTTCCATCATTGTTGTTAAAAGCCCAAATTCTTCCGCCATGAGCCTCAACTAATTTTCTGGTTATAAAAAGTCCAGGACCTGTGCCAAAATCAGAGTCTGTTGCGAACTGCTCATACTGTATCTTCTATCTTAAATCTATAAAAACATAGACACCTACCATACATCTTTTTCTCCTTTTTTTTAGAATTATCCTAACAAGTTAGTTATACATATACATGCTATTAAGATAAAATGAACCGTACAAATTTACAATTATTTTTCCGATCATTTCAGGATGAAGTTTGCAATGATAGTCATATGTTCCAACATCTTCAAATGTATATTCAAACGTGTCATCAGGACGCAAATTTTCAGAACCAAACAATCCTTGATTCTCTGTTACTGTATGAATTCCAAAATCGTTGTTTATCCAAACTACTTTATCTCCTCTGTTAATTGCAATATTATTAGGATTGTAAACATCGTCGCCATCTCTAGATGGATCAGGTCCAATCAAAATCTCTTTAACAACTAGTTGAGAATAACTAGTCATTAAAAAGATATCAGTAAAAGACAGAATGCAAGTTATTATACTGGCTAAAAATATGAGTTTTGTGTTTATATTCATTTTGAGTCCTCTGGTATCAATTCGTTTAAATGTTTAAGTGTTATTATCTAATTGTAAAATAATACTAAAAGATGTTTCTACAACTTGAAGACTAGCTGACTGATTTACCTGTCTATACATGAATATGAATAATTTGTTTTATAAAAAATAATCAAAGTTATTAATATTCATTATCGAATTCTAGAATCTTATTTCAGATTACAAAATGATAATCTAGATCAAAAATATATACAATTTGTTATTAGATGTTCCTTACTGTTAGGCCTCAAAAGGGCAAAATCGCCCATGTCTAATTTCGAATGGAAGGAAAGAAGAAAGAACAACGATAAAGGCTACAATCATGTGATAAGTGTCTTAAACATCATGAACTTCGGTCATAATATACCACATATCATGTCTTGAAAATCTTGATGACGGCAAAAATACAAGAGGGTGAGTTCAAATCTATACTGCGCTCAGTAATCCATACCGTCTCGTATCTTACCATTCTCTTGTGCAAAAAGAGATACAAAAGCATGAGAAAGTTCCCCATGCGAGCTTCTAATTGATGCCTTGGTTGATAAGCTCTTTCTTCTATTCTGTCATTCTCTATATTATATCACTGTATTAATTCGGCCCGTTCAGATAAAGGCAGAATTGTTGCCAAATGGGGTGCTAATAATCCAAAGAATTATTTTACAAATAAATGTCTCTTTTAGGTCCACCAACTTTGCTTAATTTATTAATGTAGAGTCAGTTAAGGAACATCAGGCTAATTTTCTGTCTAGATAATCAAAGAAATAGATATTTGCTAGTTTACTTCATAGCAACTACTCAGAAACATTCGAAAGAAAATAGTAGGTACTCACATTCACAATGAGAGGTTTCTCCGTTGATCCTTCTCATTGTGGATGTAACTTTAAAAAATAAAGCATTATTTGAGTAACTTGCTTCTCTATAATCCATATGAATAGTTGTTAACACATCTCATATCAGCATCTGTAAACCAACCAAGAATTTATCTGCAAAAATTGCTTATTATTTTCAACAGTAAAGTTACAAAAACATCTAAATAGGATTTGTAGTTATGTAATGTCTATTATCAAGCCTAAATGCTAATTCTAACCTTTTTTTTAAATTCAAGATAATTAGATGTATGCAATCAGCATAATACGGAAGACTTATTCTAGTACTCGCAGATTAATTTACATCATGGATTTGAAAATAGATTAAACTTACTATTCAATAATATATCCACTAAAATAGAAATATTTACTTTTGAGATTCCTACTAATTAAAAGAAAAGGTGAAGATAACACCTGTTTTTGTCATGGTGAATTTAACACAGAAATCGATTCATCTAAAACCTTGTTAATATCTGCAATGGTTTGTTTTATCTCATCCAGTGTTGCGTTTCCATCAATTTGATTAGATAGGTTCTCCCTCAGCAATGTTTCGCCTCTATCGGATAATTCCTTTCCTATTGGGGTCTCTATATATTCAAAATTATCCAAATACGCAGTGGTGGCCAATTCTTTTGCCTTCAACTTATCATTAGATTCATATGCAGTTATAACCTCATTTAATAGTCCTCGTATTGTGGTGACGTATTCTTCACTTGATTTTTCAGTGGTAACAGTTGCGTCTACAGTTGACGAAGTTTTGTTACTTGGCACCAATTTGCTGTTTATGTTTTCAACTATTTGATTAATGACGGTGGGGTCTTCAAGATTTTGGACTGAACTAGTCAAATTTGAAAAATCAGTTTGAAGCTGTGATAAGACGGCTGTATCGTTTAAGATATTAAGAGTGCTGTTAAATAGACCATATGCTCTATCAATGAAAGCGGAGCCATCTTGATATTCTAATTCCATTATTATCTTCCCATCAGCGACACCTTCCGTATATTCAGCAGCTGACACAGTCAAGAGATCTCGAATTACACTAGCATTATGTTCTGCACTTCCAAGAACAGTTGGGGGCACCACGGTATCTATAACCTTTTTAGATAGATCAATAGAAGAAACACTTTGATTTTCAAATTGATCTGTTGTGCTATTTCCTGGGTTAGCCAATCCCGACAAAATATACAAGCTGTCAAAGTATGTTTTATTCAAGTTTGCATCAGCATTCGATAGTGGTATTGTCACCAAAGACAAAACTTCCTCAATAGGGTGAAGTGCGTGACCTAAGGTATTTGTTTCATTATTATTAATTTTGTTGAATAAAGCTTTTTCAATGTGACCTGTAATTTGCTCGATATTAGAGTGAAATCCTGTATAATCAATTTCATCGGAAGATTGTAGATTTGAATTATTTGATTGAGCCAAGACAAATGTTGGTGATGTTCCTATCATAAGTATTGGGAGCGCAATTATTGTTACTATTATTGGAAGCAACGATGTGTTATATTTAATCGAATACACCTCTCGGATTCTTTTTTTTTACATTTAAATGAAATGTCGATTCTCAGCACCGAGAATCGATTTATCTTCTTCTTCTTCTTCTTCTGTCTGTCTGTCTGTCTGTCATCATTAATAGCCAAGGTATTACAAATCTTTTGTGACTATTTTTTGTATGTGTTGAAAAAAGTAGGTTGTCTTTGTTTCGATTGATCTTGACCTCCATATTAAAGTTTGATATAGCATTGACATAAATGTCATAGTCATTAATACTATGTATTTCTAAGAAAACATTAAGAATCTCAGAGGAATATCTCACAGTAAACCACCCTCAAACAGATGCGATACGTATATCGATTTATAATTGATATTCTCCAAATCAAGAAATTACAAAATCATTATATAAGAAGAGAATAGTTTTACCACGATGAAGAATCTGAATTCAGTTACCTCCGTTCACTTCCTATTTGTGGTGGGAATAATAATAGGTGTAGGCTATGTAGATAATTTAGCATATGGAGACGCACAAAAAACCCAGGAATTGCAAATGCATTTGGGTAAGGTAATGGATGAGTTAAATAATAACAATACAGAAAGTGCAAAAATGCATCTTGAGGGAGCTCAGAAGCTGGTTGCATCAATGAATGATCAAAATGGTACCTCGGTTGCAAGCAATCATACCACTCCGTGATAATT
This sequence comes from Candidatus Nitrosocosmicus sp., assembly GCA_031177355.1. Lineage (GTDB taxonomy): Archaea > Thermoproteota > Nitrososphaeria > Nitrososphaerales > Nitrososphaeraceae > Nitrosocosmicus. The sequence goes on from JAPSGR010000009.1 coordinate 41,603, forward strand.
TGATGATCCTTTAGAACAAAATTTATTCCAGATTGAAATGAATTACAAAACTTTTTTTACATGATTACCATTTACGTATTTGACCGTTATTCTTGATTTTATAACGTCGGTATCCCTGTCCAAAAGTAAATTATCAAAAGTTTGTAAAACCTTGGCTATTAATGATAGATTTTTAATTAAATAGTGTTATTATCTTTGACTTTTAATATTACTATAATGTGGTCATCAATCAATCTCTTTAAATTCCAGAATGTAGTTAATGAAGCCTTATTATATGAAGTCATATTTTCTTAAAATTACTTTCCCCGTTATAATGTAAAAATAGTTTTATTTTACGGGTAGTTTCGTTTTTTAAATATAATATAACAAAACGGTACAGTCGTCTGTATAAAAATAGAAAAATATTGAGTTATCTTCCATTTAAACACATTACTACCTTAAGATAATAGTTTTTATCCAAAATACAAAGGGAATATAATATAATTCTATTATTACGTTCGGTAATTTGAGCTAAATCGTTGTATCTTACGCTAGGTAATTGATTAATTAGATGCATTATGGTGAGTATATTATTGCTATTATTATTATTATTGTCTGTCCAGTTCTCTAAAACCCTTCTTTAATTTTTCATTAATTGTAAAACTTTGATGTTTGTCGATTTGTTAGACAGTAAATATTCAATACTGTTAGTCATGTAAATTTAGAAAAAAAATTTGAAAGTTATGGTTGTTAGACAGGGTTTTTAATACCTATCTAACTAATTCCAATCTGGTGTTACCGTGTTTTCTGTTGGTTTTTCCTTTATTATAAAGGCGGTTGTTCCAAGGACATTCTTTTGAGCCCATTTTACAAACTCATTGGATCCAATTGGTAGTGGCTTTTCTGTAACAACATATGAAATACCTCTCTCATCAAGTTCATGCATCATTTCGTCAAATCCATGACCCCCTGTTGCTGGAACAAGAACTACCTTGTCTGCATTGTTTTCAGCCAATGACTCTTCTATTTTATCAGCAGCCATAGGAACAGTTTGAGCCATCAAGTCTGGCCAATCTTCTCTAACAGTAACTCCAAATGCATCAGCATATCCCATTTTTTGTTCAACATATTTGGCTGCGTTGGTTAACTCTTGTACCTGCGCCATATCGTTTAGATTAGATCTTGCACCGTGTCCTACCATCACAAATATTTCATTTTCAGGATTTCCATTATTTTCTGTGTTTGATTTCTTTGCTATTTTGACAAATATCTCTCTCAAGATAACATCATCTGGACTGGCTGGTCTTGAGAACACCATGACTGCATCGCTTGTTTCACTAGCCGGCTTTGTAAGCATTCCCATGTACAAACAGTTGTTTGGACCCATTGGAACACCTGGACAGTATTTGTACTCTTCAATCCCACCGAATATTCCTCTAGTTACGTTATGTATAACTGTGGAGTCTGGACCGAATAGATCAGTGTATAAAAATATAACGTATTTTACACCCTTCTCATCTAGCTTTGCTAAGCCCTCATCCCATGTGTATGGCATATGAGTAATTATTTCTGCATGATAGCCCATTTTTTCTAGAGCACTTTTTATCTTTTCCGTCTTTGCTGGCTCATGACCGTCTGGAATATTTGGATTTCCATGGGTATATATCAGAACACCTATCTGGCCAGTGATTCCTCCTCCTCCTATATTACCTCCAGGAAAAGGAATAATATTCTTGAATTTTTCAAGGATTTCAGATATATCCAAATCCATAAAGCTTTGGATATCGCCAATCTCTCCTATCCTTTGTTGAGCTTCCTCCAAACTTTGGTTTATTCTTTCTTCTGCGTCTCCGATGCGTGAATTAGTTAAATCTGAACTGGAGCTTTGGGCAAATACAGATGACTGGAACCCTGCTAATAGTAGGGCCATCACAGCAATTGCACTAATAGTAACGATAGTTGTCACAATTGCCATTAGTATAAATAAAAATATATAATGATATCACGATTCTAATTTTTGAAAGTGTATTTTTTACAAAAGATCTATAGGAAGAGAATTACCTTATTAGGTTGGGGAACACTTGTGCAAATAAAAATACTCTAACCTAATAACAACACTGATTCTAATATTAAGATTTTATCATAATATGATATATCTAATTAGTATCAGAATCTAACGTCGTTGTATTTAGATTATAAATACGACTATTCATGCCAGTACTGTTTCACATCACTTTTTCAAAAGATTTCTTTGGTAATTTTGCGATATCAGATAGTTGTTAACTGTTCTAGAATTTTACTCTCGTCATATAATAACACTTCATCATCAATATGATCTATATATCCTATTAATAATATTTTATTGTTTAATAATCGTTAGTAACATTATTACAAAATTAAATTAAATAATCTAAATATCGTTATTTGAAATCAATTCTTTGTGAATAAAAAAATTCAATTGTCGATTTTGTCAATCTTTATTGCTGCAGCCTTAATTGGTTCGGTAGTAGCATATGGCGACAACATGGCATATGCCGGTGGAAAGAAGAAAGTCAATGAATCAGAACAAGGAATAAGCCAAAATACAACAACTGCTCAAGCAGCAGCCTGTGATGCTTTGGGAGATACAACAGCATCCTGTAATAATGTTGCATTGTCATTTAACTTAAATGACGGTAACAACGCAGCAGGTCAACAATAATCTCATCCATCTATATTTTTTTTATTTAAATTATTGAAATTATTTTGAATTTTTGGACGCTTTAATTCTAGAAAATGGGATCATCCTAAGTGTAACCCGAGTCTAATATCACCATTGAGTGCAAAAATATTTAAGTAATATTGAAAATCCATAGCTCATTCTTAAAGTATTAGAACATGACTCGTGCCGTTAAATCTTTATATCTTTACAATGATGAGATGAATATTTTCAAAAAATTTTATAATCATACTAAAGTTTAGAAAAAAAGGGAAAGATAATCTCGAATTTGTCCTAATTTATAAAGACTTCTATTTTTAAGATAAGTCCATCTAGCTGACATATATCATGCGGTTATCTTTCTCCACATTTTACTCATCACTTTAATCACTTTATGTTATTAACTATAATTAGGTAAGTATATAAAATAGTACTCGGTTAATAAACATATAAAGGATTTAGGGCAAATTGGTAGAACTCAACACCTCTGACCATTATCAAAAAAAAAATGGAGATCCAGGTCGTAGAAGGCTAATTGAGAACATGGAATGCAAATGTTGTCCTGTTTATAACACCTTTAATATAATTGGTAAAAAATTTTCTATATTGATATTACGCAATATGATTTACGAAAACCAAAAGCGATTCAATGAATTTCTTAATTCTATAGAAGAGATTAATCCAAAGACCCTCTCAATCCGACTAAAAGAAATGGAGAAGGATGGTCTCATAAGACGCCAAGTTTATAATGAAACTCCAATAAGGATAGAATATTATCTTACTCAAAAAGGTAAAGAACTGCAGCCTATTTTGGAACAGATGGCACTATTCTCAGTAAAATATTGTCGTGATCAAATATTTGACAACCCGGATCCTGTTAAGATTGAAAAAATAACTACCGAATCACTTAGAAATTATGTGTAAATTAATATACGGATTTAAACACATACTTCAATTTTGGCCCTTTGAAAATCATCTGTTGGAAAGATGAACCATTATTTTGTTATTTTGTAACACAACTATAATTTTCTAAATTGATACTATTGACTCTAACATAGCCTGATATGTCTCATCTATAATAACTAATTATGCTTTATAATGAATATTTCACAAATAGACATATTTCCGTCTGTTAGTATCAGTCTATTATGTTTAATCTGCTTACCAAAAGTTCACTTAATAATTTATATACTTACCTAATTATAGTTAATAACGAAAGGAAAGTTAATTATGGTTAAAAATATACGAAAAAATAACGATTTAATCAATGAAACAACTATTGTCAGTCGTCATGCATGGCTCACTTTGACAATATTAAGCAGTACGCTTTTGACAGTCTTTTTCTCAGAGACTATGCTTTTACCTGCAATACCAGATATAATAATTGAGTTTAATATATCCTATGGTACCGCTGCGTGGATATTCAGCGCATACCTTATTGTTGCTGCAGTAATGACTCCGGTTGCCGGCAGATTGTCTGATCTATACGGCAAAAAGAAGGTGCTGTTGACAATGCTTGGAATTTATATAGCAGGGCTTATCGCAGGAGGATTCGCAGACAATATAATATCTTTGCTTATAAGTAGGATTATACAAGGAGTGGGATTAGCAGCTATTCCCGCGGCTTTTAGTCTTCTAAGGGATACTTTTCCCCCCGCCAAGCTCTCTATTGCAGTCGGTGTATTTGGATCTGCATATTCAGCAGGGTCTGTAATAGGATTATTAGTTGGAGCTACTATTATACAATTTTTTGGATGGCATACAACGTTCTTAGCTATAGTTCCTTTTTCTATTTTAGTAACTATACTTATTGTAAGATACGTCAAAGAGGGCGCTACTTTAGAAGAAAAACCCTTATTAAAAGAGAAGAACGATCATTCAAAATTAAACATAAAGAACAAATCCCTTCATATCGACATAAGAGGAATAATATCATTATCTTTTACGATTTCCTTTTTCTTGATCGCACTTACACTAATTCAAATTGATACAAGTATTAATAGTATGCAGCAAATCATTGGTGCATTTGCAATATCTGCAATTTCCCTATCCTTCTTTGTCGCAATAGAAAGGAAAATGGAAAATCCATTTGTCAATTTAAAGCTCTTAAAAGATAAAATATTGTTACCATCATATATACTGCTAATAGCCACTGGTATTACAATGTTTATGATCTATCCTGCCATTGTTCAATTGGTCAGGAGCCCGATCCCATTAGGATTTGGAGGCAGTTCTGTTGATGCCGCAAATGTGCAACTTCCGTTCATGATTAGCTTTTTGGTATTTGCTAGCGTCACACCATTTATAATAAACCGAATAGGAAGTTTAAAACCAATTATCATTGGTGGCATGGTAAGTCTATTTGGCGCCGTAGGGTTATTTACATTTCATTCAACCGAATTCGAAGTATCAGTAAACTTGGCAATTTTAGCAAGCGGCCTGTCTCTTACAATGACAGCAGCATGGAATTTGGTTGTGTCAATGTCTCCTAAAGAGTATACAGGCATCTCAGTAGGTGTTGGCGCACTATTGCTATTCATAGGAATGGCAATCGGTCCTGCTCTGGCAGGAGTCTATATGGCGAGTCACGAAACAGTTAGCGGGATACAGGGATCATACCCGTCAAGTAATTCATATAATCTGGTCTTTATTACTGCAGGTGTCCTTTCAGCAATTACAATTGTATTTTCTTTATTGCTAAAAAGGATAACCTCATCTCGGGTTAAATGATTTACTATCAAACCAAAAGCTTGATAATCTGGTGTTATAGCTTTGGTATATAATGATATGAGGGTTGTGATATGGTCTAGGATACATATACAAATTGAAAAATAAATTAATAAAAATCTGGTATCTCAAACCCTAAAGTAACTTTGAGATAACAATCTTACTAGCAGTAACAACTAGATATTTGTTTATGCTTAAAAAATGACCAATCTAGATATAAACAAATAAATTTGACAATTGGTTGATGTAACACCCAATTAAAAAGCAATAAAAGAACATTATTTTCATTTTGTAATAATTACAAAGATTGAAACTGTAATAATAGATTACTTTTTTAATGCGTTATGATTTATATTTTCATGCATGCTATTGAAAATAACAAGAATTACAAAATATTACTAATACTTAGACATGCAAAATCAAGTTGGAAAAACAAGAAATTGAATGATCATGATCGACCTTTAAATAAAAGAGGAAGAAGAGAGGCAGTCAAAATGGGAAAGTATCTCAAGAAAATAAATATGATACCAAATACAGTAGTAACTTCCTCTGCACTTAGGGCAATTCAAACAACCGCTCTTGTATGTAGACATAGTGAGTATAAGGGATTGGTCAAAGTCAATTCTGGATTCCATCTAGGCGGGATGGATTCATACCTTCATTCTATAGCCGAAACTGCTTCAAATACGACCCGCCTTTTAATAATTGGACATAACCCGGGACTTGAAGAATTGGTAAGATTTCTTACTTGTAGATCTTTAAAGATACATACATGTACGCTTGTTCAATTAAATCTGGAAATTGTAAACTGGAAAAATATTGCTTTTCAACAGGTTGTCCGATCCGAAATAATGAATATTTGGAGACCAAAAAAATCGAATAATTAGCGTTTAAGTAATTATATTACGATAAGACATACACTTTTCATTTCTCTACTTTGTTTAAGTAATTATACCTTCATGTCTTCTCAAATTTGTGTAGAGTAACAATTATTGTCTAAAATCTCCTGGTTATATTCAAATCATTTAATTTCTAAATTTTTGGTTATACATTACTAATTAAAAAATTTTAATGTTCACATAATTCAAATAGTATAGGATAATATACTTTTGAAGGTTGGTATATTTTTCCATTCATTATGATCTGGAAACCTATATTAATAATTGCACTCGAAATCTTAATAGAGTTTATGTCAAGTTGGAAAAGTTCTTGTGTAATCCAACTGAAGAAAATATTCATCAGATGAGAACATCTTTACGTAGACTGGAAGCCACCTATCGGTCCAGCCCTAGGCAATTCATAAAAAGAAATAATGTAAAAGTCTTTGCTAAAAGAGGTAAGAAGCTTTTTAGAATTAATAGTAGAATAAGGGATATCGACATAATACTCGAGAAATTAAACACTGAGGGTAAGATGCCTGACCAAGAACTAAAATACATTGAACGTTCTCTTAAGCATGAGAAACAACTAAAACTTAAAGAAGCGAGAGCTATGGCACTAGATCTAAAAGAAATCAATGTTTCCAATGTATACTATCGAAAAAACATCAACAAGAAATTTGAACAAAAATCCAAGAAAAGAATATTAAAAATGGTAAATAAGTTAAAAACCAAAATAGAATTAAACATTCCATTAGTTATTAGTGATGACACCAAAATATTGGAGTTACACGGAACTAGGAAGGATGCAAAGAAATTACGTTATTTGATAGAACTTTTACTATATAATAGGGCCAATGTAAGTTCTAATAAGGGGATCGAAAAGAACTCTATTAACTCTGTCATCCAAAATAATCAACAAGTCTTAGTACATCTTGAAAAAATCCAAGAAATACTAGGCAATATCCATGATTATGACATTACAATTGATTATTTGAACAACTACCATATATTCAGTGAGCCGCATATAGCTGATGTTATAGCAAACATTGAGAAGATTAGAAAGACAAAATTCGATGAATTTGTTAATTACATTACGCTGAACAATAACCAACATAATTATAAGAACTAGGCGACATTGAAAAGATCATATTGATATACATATCACAGAACAGAGGGCTAGCAATACTTCGGAGAAGAATCTTTTATTACTTGTAAAATTATTTTCGCCTAATAATTTGAAGTTGCTACTGGGTATAGTTAGTGTTGCCTTAATTTGATTATGATTCTGATAAGATAATTTAGATGTTAGTATCCATATTATTTTGATTATGCAATATGATTTTTAAATGTAAAAATTGTAAATTTTTAAAAGAAAATTCCGAATAAATATGTAATGAATTATGTTATTTTTTTGTTAACGTAATCACTAATATGTCACATTGTTCTTACTCTGATTTAGGAAATCGTTTATTTTTGCCTGAATCTCATCATAAATACCATTAATGTCCTTATCACCATTAATGTCTATTAGACCGTATTTTTTTTGCATAATAGCAAACTCCTTTTTCAATAAATATTGATATTTAATGAATGAATCAAATATATCTGCTGATATTCCTAGATCTGCACCTGATTCATAATAATCAAGAGACTTATTTTTTTTAAATACTCTATGAATTAAATTATAGGGATCAACATTAAGATAGAAAATAAGATCAGGCTTGATTGCAAAGCTATGTAATTTATGCAACCAATTCTTATCTATCCCTCTGACGGAACTCCTTGCAATTAGAGTATAGATGTATCTATCCGCGATTACAACAAAACCGGCCTTGAGCGCCGGGATTATTTTGTTTTCTAACTGATCAGCAAAATCGGCTGCATAATAGAGTGCCATCGTTCTTCTACCTACATAATTTCTTTTTGCTTCTATAATTCCTTTTGAAATTAGATCAGATCTTTTTAGCCCCGTATTGACCACTGCATGTCCGTTTGCTTCTAGTTTTTCAGTTATTTTTTGAATTTGAGTGCTACGTCCAGAGGCATCTGGTCCCTCTATCACTATGAACGAGCCATTAATTTCGATGTCCTTTAAATATTTAATTCCTGTATTGCCGATAAATCTAATTTTCTTGTTGCGTTCTTTGTGACTATCACTAGAAATATTTTTTTTATTTCTTATTTTTGATGACATTTTATTTTCATAACCTCATTTGTAGATCTATTTACGAAATAATGTCATGAATCTTGTTCTTCGTTTTAAGAATATTAAGCACGTTTCTTCTTACGGTATTTTGCTGCCTTTCTATTTCAAGTGTACCATCAATCACAATAAAATTTTCGTCAGCTACCATGGATTCATACTCATCTACAATTCTTCCTTGAAATATTCGATAGCTTTCATACTCATCTTTGCTTAATCCTAGATCCATTCCTGCTTCATAATGCTTCAACTTGGGCCGACCGGAAATAATTCTATTTACTGCAGTTTCAATCGGTACCTTAAAATAGAACACTATGTCCGGTTTTCGAGCATAATTGTACATATTCTTTACCCAAGACTTTTCACATCCTCTAACGGTATCTCGAGCTAATGCCGTGTAAATGTACCTGTCGGCAAGAACAATATATCCAGCTCTTAATAAAGGATATATATTTTTTTCATATCTGTCAGCAAAATCAGTAGAATGTAAGAGTGAAAATGTCATAGGGGTAAGACTTGCTTTTTTCTTACCTTTAGATGTAATTTCTTTAACGGTTTCTGATGAATTCCATTCTGTAAAGAAAACATCATATCCTTTTGACCTTAGCCATCTATCCACTAGATGAATCTGTGTTGATTTGCCCGATCCATCAATCCCTTCGACAACGATTAAAATGCCCTCTTCATTCTTATTTTCATTACTTTTGTTTAATACCTGCAATACTAATCACCATTGATTAATGATCTCATCAAACTAAATACAACAAAATAATTATGAGGTTTCATATGATTCTTAACTAATTTGAATAATAGACATATTTAATATCTATTATCCCATATCCTATAAAATCGATATATTCTATTTGTATAAGGGATAATTTTGAATTTTTATTGGTAATGTTGTATAATCTTATCGAATTACTAGTTACAAATGGGTATAATTATGCCTATAATGCAAAATAAAATGATGAACCCAAAAGTATTTTTTTATGGAGATTTTACCTGATGTATCAATTTAGAGTATGCATAAGGATTATCAATACCAAGTTAAGTAAAAATATTAATTTGTATTGACTTTAGGTTTCAAAGCATTTCTATTCCATTTACCAGTAGTTGTTGATGCATCATAAGTACTTTCTAAAAGTCTATATGAATCATACCAGGAGATTCTGCTTTTCGAACTGCCTCGTAAGGTAACAAATATTCTCTCATTCTTTTATCATAATATGCCTCTTTTGGTTTTATGGAAAATTATATGAAACCCTATAGTTCTGGATAGGTATAAGAATAATAAATGGGATTATTTATTTCACCTTCACCTGGTCAAAAACCATAACTATTTAATTCGTGTAAACAAACTTTAATTGCAACGAATTAAGCCAACCTAGGAGCTATAAGATGTGGTGGGGACCATGTGACCTGAAAAACCTTCTCACAGTCAGATCAAACGTTCCCAAAAAACTATCCAAGATTGGCCTTTCCTATAAAAGACTAACGAAATTGTGTATGTATTCTGTTAGAATGAATTACGATGCGCCATAATCGTGTAATATAATGACGATCATAAGAAGCATGTTTGTAATCCTCTTCTAATGGTGTTCTATCGGTAACTTCTACTGGCGTTGTCCATAAAGGAACATATATGTTGATGTCTGCTAATGCCCACATTATATCCTTATAGATGTCTAGAGTGCACGCGATTCTAACGGAATTTTTCTATTTATCCCTTTGCTTGTTTGAATGATGATATATGATCTATAAAATTAGAATCGATTTGAAATTTAATGTCTTCATGTAGCATTGTAGACGTGGTAAACCCCCTAGAATTTAAGTATAAAGTGTTTCACCAGTGATTTACCAAGGGTTCTAGTATAGGGCTATTTTTCCCACTATTTGGGTCCATCTATGCAGTGTCTTATAGGTATCTTTCCATTCAGATAATGGCAATGAAGGTCAGGTATCTTTTGTTGATCACATATCTATTTGTAGTTTTAATCATCAACAACTGTTATTGTATGAAAAACGAACCAAGCCAAGGTTATAGTCCTTTTTACTCTGGTGTCGTAATTATGTGAATATACCTAAATTTTGAGGATGAGCATTAGCAGTTTACTCTTAAGTAAACCATTAGCACCAGTAACTAGAATTGTTTCCTTCATAACTATTTAAATTTAAAAACTTGTCTATTATCAGTGACATAGAATCTAAACATATGGATGCAAACATTTTTTATGAATTGGTAAATCAATATCATCCAGTAGCGAATAATGACAGTTGATATAATCCAATCCTTGATTTTGGGAATAGTACAAGGGATAACTGAGTGGTTGCCAATCTCAAGTTCAGGTCACTTAGCATTGACCCAACTATTATTTAATATCCGTGTACCAATTTTTTTTGATTTTATTCTTCATATAGGAACTCTTGCTGGGCTAGTTGGATTTTATAGAACTGATCTTTCAAAGATTTTCAGATCTATTATATATCCTCAATCAATGAATGTTGCCGAAGTAAAAGAATATCGAAATCTACTGATGCTCATTATTATCGGAACTATTCCTACAGCAATTATAGCTTTTGCACTAAAATCATTATTTGAATTTTCGTTTTATGATTTCCTTTTACTGTCGATAGGATTTTTGATTAGCGGTATATTTATTTTCACAACAAAGTTTTTTAAAAAGGGTTCTAGAAGCATCGGCAAACTTGATGCAGTTATCATTGGAATTGCCCAAGGATTCTCAGTTTTCTCCAGTATTTCTAGAAGCGGGATCACAATTTCGCTAGGAATGATAAGACAAATAGATCATTCTCAATTAGTCAAGTTTTCATTTCTGTTATCTATTCCCTCTATTATTGGTGGTTCCATATTTGATTATTTGTTAATGAATGAAACACAAGTATCGGCCATAGACGATATTCCCATTTTATCTTACGTATTTGGATTTTTATCTTCAGCTTTAGTTGGATATATAACGATAAAATTGTTAATAGATATCGTTAACAGGGGTAAACTTCATTACTTTGCATATTATTGTCTGACATTAGCATTAATCCTGTTGGTTTATTCATTCATGTAATATTGATTATGGATGTCGCGTTTATTTAAAAATAAAATAGGCTCCTTTTTTTAATTGACATGTATTACACCTATTATTTTAATCTCATTATATCCGTACAAGTAATATTAATATTATCAATTCAGCGAATGGGTATGAATTTAGGTAAATACGAAAAGAAAGATATGATAATTCTAAACTTTACATATTTCGAAGATCAACTAAATATTGCAATTTCAGTCCCATAATATTTTGTATTATTAGATTGTAGTATAATCAACTGAGCAAAAATTTCAAATGATCATATTTTATAATATCTTGACCACAGCCGTATACAGATCAAAATATCTGGAATCCACGAATAAATAGAGATGGAGCAATTTATTTCCTACCATTACCATTCCTCCATTTCTATTTTTAGATTTAGATCATTATCAGATTGAGGAAAATGAATACTATTACAAAACTATACACTATAGTAAACATTTAGATAAATAATTAATATATACGCATTCTTAAACCGTTATGGAAGAAAGACAGTTTCTCCATAAGTTATGTAACATTGCACTAAAAGTCGACACTTCAATTGAGTTTGCTGGTATAGTTGACGCACATGGTAAACTCTTAGTGGGACAATCGAGAGAAATACTGCTTTATGATTATTTGTATAATAAAAAGAAAAACAATTCCACAAGTAAATATGCCAATTTTTATGGACGAGCTGTCTTTAAGGATAAGGCAATCACAGCTAATAGCATAAAGAGTATTATATCTCTGCAGTCCTCTTTGGTAGATGATCAATCATTATTTCGACTTATCAATCTAAACGATGATGTGTTCCTTGCATACATACCTATTAATGAATTAAATGACAAGTTCTTGTACATTTATTTTAGAACTGGGGAATTTTTAGAAGATATTTTATTACGACTGGACTCTACTTTCTCCTAAACAAATTGATAACTTTATCTAGTTGATGTTATATAATTGGGATCTATATCTTCAGCCATCTGTAAATATGTTATTATTATACAGATCGTTATTCATATTTTTGGAATTGAGGATATACAGAATAAATAGAAAATATAATTTTACCATATACCTGTCGATTTCATTGTGGAACAACATAAATCTTCTTATTCTCTTTTCTAAGGATTTCTAACAATCTACCTGCCTTGTTGTTAGTTCTCCTTAAATAATCAAAAACCAAAGTACATGATATTTTTTCCATAATTTTAATTATCGAATTATAAATCCTCTTGATAATCTCATCTTTTACTTTCGATCTCTTGTTTAACTGCTCAATAGTAGATTTCGAATCGCTTCTAATGATTATGATTTTTTTCTTTCCCTTTCTCTTCAATTTTTTTCTAAATGTCTTGAGATTATCAGATAATGCGAAGTATACAGCCAACATTTCCATTCTTTGGACACCAAATCGTTCAGTTTTTTTATATGGTTTTAATGTTCTTATTTTGCTCTTATTATGGAAATGATTATGCCAAGAAATATATCCAGATGGTGATCCGTCCACATCAATTGCGATATGTATGTTGCGCAATCTGACTTGTTATTAAATGGGTCTGCATATAATTATTATCTATATAGTTACCATAAAACGTATATGTGTAAGACGATTATTGACACTAATGACGATTTAATTAGCAAATACCGGAGGCAAATATTGTCAGTTGTGAGAGATATAAATAAAACTTTGTTTATTCCTAATTATTAGTTCTTTATTTATTTTTGATTATGCAGATGGAAAAGTAAACCAGCTACTATTTTAAGTAAATTAAAGTTTGTCATAATTTTATATGTAGTTCATTGTATAACATTCTGTTAATATTCAATTTTATATTTAGATCATGATTAATAAACAGGTTCAAGCCTGCTTGCTTACAATAACTATTTCTTTAAATTTAGAAGCTTATTTCTGATTCAAAAAATTTGATATTTTTAAAAATCCTTAACATATTTAATTATAGTAAATTATTATATTCTATATAGTATATGAATATTATATAGGTAATTGAT
>JAPSGR010000099.1 GCA_031177355.1 Candidatus Nitrosocosmicus sp.
ATCCTAGGCTTATCCAAGTATGAGCAAGTCCCACTTGTCGATCAAAAATGTTCAAAAGCTTGCTACATTGGAAATAATTTTTATTCAAGATATGGATGTGGCGACGACCCAAAGAGCATTTCTAAGCGTATTAATTATTTGCTAAAAAACTCAGACTCTGTTCAATGGAGCTTATTTGATTAATTTTGATTGATTAGACTTAAAAGTAAGAAAAATTCTAACCCTCTATTGAATTGCTTGGAATCGAACCTTCTACTAATTTTTTTTTGATTATTACCATTTTTGTTCAGATGGCCATAATTGCTATATTGATCTTTACAATTTTTTTTAAACTAAACAGATTTCTTCACTCCACCGCCTCTTCATCCTCATCTTCCTCTTCTTCGGTTCCTTCTCTTCCTTCCCTTCCTTTAACTTCTCAAAATGACATCGAATTAGATAAAAAAATAGAAAAAAAAATAACAGATATACAAATCAAGCTTGACGAAATTTCGGCGGAATTGTCTGCAACCAAAAAAAATCAAAAGGAAGATGTTGCAAATCTGGCCAGTGTTGTTGCTGACAACGTCACGGCCGCTACCACAGCAGCCGCAACGGTTGCTGTCTCTGTCACGGCTCCAATAATATCCTCAGGACTATTTGATCGATATAGTGATACAAGCACGCCTAAAGCAGAATTTTTAGAATTAGATTTAAATTCAATGTCAGATGTCCAAGCACACAAAAAACCAGAGATTTTGAATCCAGAGCTGCGAGGTATTGTAGATTTGAAAAAGTCTAATGCTGTTTCTTCTTCTTCTTCTTCTTCTTCCATCACAAGTACACTAGCACAAACTTCAGATTCAAATCTCACATTAAATGATCATACAAGCCACTCAGATAAAACTAACAACCTGTATCAAAACTTCCACTCCACTTCTGAAAACAAAAGCCAGAACCGTAACTTCAATTACCCTTTAACTTATTTTAATAATCCACAAAACAAAACAGATAAAGAGCAAAGAAATTATGAGCATGATAAAGATTACAAAGAGATTGAATTCCCAGCTGATAAAGAGGATTTAAATTTAAATAACAAGTTATCTTCCTCTAATGAAAAAAACAGTAATCCAGAGATAGATAGAATAGATAAAGAGATTTTGGGTGCCCTTCAAAGACTTGGAGGCGTCGACTACACAAACTCCAACGATAACAACAATAATGACTCAAACCCTGATAAAAATGACAAGCTGAATAACATTAATAAAAATAATATTGTAAAAAAAGTTGGCAGTAAAGATAATGATAATGATAATGCAAAAGGTGCAAGCAATCATACCTCAAAATAATATTTTGTATCAATAGTCAAAATTTCAAAGTTCTCGACAAGATTAAACTAATGTTATAACTAGGGGTTCAAATCTGTCAATCTGTCCGTCTGTCTAATTGTTTTCCTAACACTCTTCCTTACTTTGGCTTTATTTGATCGTAATGGTAATGGCCTTATTTGAAATTTATTGATAAAAATTATAAATGATAATTTACTATATACATTTTAATGATGGTCTGAGATCATTGTAGGTGACAAGAGAATTTCAAAGTCTGATGATAACAATATAGACCCTAACGAGCAATCAAACAAGATTGACATATATGAACAGCATCAAACGATCATCAACCTTTTTGATTCAGGAATTCCACTTGAGATAATTTCTTTGCAGTTGGATATTAGTTTAGACGAAGTTAAAGATGTAATCAAGAATTTAAGCGATAAAAAAGAAAGAGAAAACAGCAGCAGACTGATAAGCAATTCTAAGGTAGATGATCGTTCCGTTTTTCACGTCGATGCATTAATTGATATCCAAAAAATTATTACTGCTTCGCAATCAAGCATGTGGAAGGCCTTAAGGTCTGACCCTATATTCACTGCTCCATTTGAAGAAACGCAAGAGATTTTGAGTGAATACACTTATGATAAAATTAAACTTATAATTCTAAATATCGATATTGTAGGTTCTACAAATCTCTCGATGAACCTGCCTATAGAAAGAGTCTCAAAGATAATACAGACATTTACACAAGAAATGACAAAGATTATCCGTCTTTATGGTGGTTACGTACTAAAATATGTAGGTGATGCCATTCTAGGTTTTTTCAATGTGAGCTCAGATCATCTGTATACACTGTGCATCAATGCTATTAACTGTGCACGGACGATGATAAAGGTAATTAATCAAGGATTCAATCCAGTTTTTGGGCAATATGATTATCCAGAGATTGGAGTTAGAATAGGTATTGATTATGGAGAAAATGTTATTGTAAAATATTATCCTCACGTCGACAAGATAGATAATTTATTAGTTTATGACTATAAGACCATCCAAAAAAATAGCGATTTAATTTCAGGTAAAAAACCTGTCTATGACATATTGGGCTATACAATTAGCATCGCCTCGAAAATGACCACCTACGCAAGGGTTAATCATATAATTGTCGGGCAGCTAATATATGATGCCCTCTCAAAAGAGGAAAGAGAGTATTTTACTGTTGTAGATATCAATCCTGAAAATTGGAATTATATCAGTGATGAGACAGGGTCCATTTACAAACTATATCTTAACAGGGCTTGATTATTATTTTAGATCCGTCAAATGGATCACACTAAAAAAAATATATAGAGATTAAGGCATCTTGAAACGAGAAAATCGATAATTTAACAGAGTTAGTAAAATATTGGAAAGTTGATATTATAAAGGACAAGGAGATAAGGATTTATCCTAAAATAACATAAATATACATTATGACTAAAGTATGCTCATTTTGTGATGCAGTACTCTTAAATGAATCGGACAGTTTATGTGTTAACTGTAGGAAGAAGTATAAAATAGCCTCCTTTGACAATAGTAAAGATGGGTGCGGTTGCGATAGTTAAAAAGAAACATTTTTAGAAATACCTTGATTTTGGTTATTTTTTTAGATCAACTTGTAATCAGGGTCAGACAATGGTAAAAATTAAATCATTTTCTTATCATACAGCCACCGTATCATCATACCCTGTATGAGAGAGTCTTAAATAAAGGCTTTATTAAATATTAACTCGGCTCGTTTTCTTGAATCTTCTGTAACCTTCACAATAACTAATCCTTCGTTTGGTTGTCCATAACAAATTAACCAATCATTTGGAGAATAAATCAAAAATGGAAGTGCCACAAGATCTTCTTCCCCATCGATAATTATTTGGATCTTGAAACCACTATCAGTAATATTTGAAATTAGTTGTCTAATGTCACCAATTACTTGTTCAGATAGTTCTCCAGGTTTATTTTGAAGATAAAGTATTTTATCTACGTGATATTCAGACTTTGATGTTTTAATTACCCTCTTTTCCTTGCCATCTATAACTGATATATCAGGCACAAAACCGAAACTAACGAATTTTTCTGTAGTAGTATCTCCTACGGTTATAACTTTTTGAGCCTTGCTCAACATTCCTATAATCTTATCCTTACTAACAAAATTATCATCACCTTCATTATTTCTGATCAGTACCCCAAATGGTTCTTTTAGAAGATTTATCTTTGTTGGATCAAGTTTCATGTCCTTGACTATTAAACCTATTGTAAGCAATGGATTATTCAAATATTTCTTGCGATAGTCACTTTATCTCGAGTATTGATTTGTTATGCTTTCTAATGAATGGACTTGAATGTTATTTCGACTAATTAATAAAAATCTTGTAG
>JAPSGR010000068.1 GCA_031177355.1 Candidatus Nitrosocosmicus sp.
TGTAGAAAACACAAACAAAAAATATCACAAGCCAGAATCGCCTCGGCTGCAAACATCAATATTATGACTTTACGAAAAAGGCTATCAGAAGTCAGAAACGTAATAATAAACGCATCATTCTTAAATTAATTTTCTCAAAATAAATAATTTTTTATAAGATAAATTGTAGCATCTTATACTGAATAACTCCTGTTCCAAAATTTAAATTCTATAAAATGAATTAAAGCTTCTCTAAATAAAGTAATTTCTTTATATGTTTTCTTATCTAAAAGTAAACTAAGTGACATTAAAGGAAGACACCATAAACTTGCACCGGATACTAAAAGGAAAAATCGAAATAAGCAGCAGAATTGCATCCGATAATATTTTCGAAAATGAGAAAGGAGCATTAAGTTCTATCTATACTCCTGGCGTGGCATACGTATCTCAAGAAATAGCCAAGAACAAAGAATTGGCCTATGAATATACATCGAAATGGAACAATATTGCAATTATTTGTGATGGAACAAGAGTTTTAGGATTAGGTGACATTGGGCCTGAGGGAGCATTACCAGTTATGGAAGGAAAATCAGTCTTGTTCAAAACTCTTGCTAATGTCAATGCATTTCCTTTATGCATTTCAATCAAAAACAAAGAAGAAATCATAAAATTTGTTAAATCTATTGAACCTTCATTTGGAGCCATCAACATTGAAGACATAGAATCTCCCAAAGTTTTGGAAATTGTTGAAATACTGCAACGCGAGATGTCAATCCCCGTTTTTCATGACGACAGACATGGTACTGCTGTAATTACACTGGCAGCACTGATTAATGCTCTAAGAATAGTGAATAAAGAGAGAGCAGACATCAAAGTTGTCATAGCAGGAGCTGGCTCAGCAGGATATGGAATATATAAAATTATTAACCAAGCAGGTTTTAAGGACATCATAGTATTAGATAAAGATGGAGCTATCTATGAAGGTAGAGACAGAGATATTGATCATAAAATGTCTAACATGTCCAATAATGAGTTAGGGTCTTATCCTGTTATTAAACAGTTTAATTCATTTAAGAGAGAAATTGCGTTAAATACAAACAAACAAAAAATCAAAGGAGACATAGCGACCTCCATAGAAAATGCAGATGTATTCATAGGAACTTCCGGAATGGGTCATTTATTAAATACTAAAATGATAGAACGTATGAACAAAGACCCAATTGTTTTTGCTCTAAGCAATCCTGTTCCGGAAATATTGCCTAGCGAAGCCATTAGTGCTGGGGCCAGCATTGTTGCTACGGGGCGTTCAGATTTTCCAAATCAAATAAATAATGCTGTAGTATTTCCAGCGATGTTTAGGGCCTTGTTGGACCTGAGGATGAAGAATCTGAATGAAGAAATTCTAATAGCCGTTTCTGAATCGATAGCAGATCTGATAGATATGAAACATTTAACCAATACATATATCATTCCAAAAATAAATGATCCAAGGTTACTGCCAGTCGTTACTAAATCGGTAAAAAAGTATATAATTAATCAGCAAATAAGTCAATCTCGGTAATGTATAGTGAAATCCAAAACGGTTTCTTTTATACCACAATTTTATCATTCTATGGTATATTGCTATAAATGATATAGTAATGCATTTACAATTAATTTTTTTTCAATCAATTTGTCACTAAGTTATAATTTTTATTGTCGCGAAGCGATGGGAAACCATGAGAAAGATATCGATCCAGCATACTACAAAATATTAGGAAAGGTGTGTGATTTAAAAATTGAAAATATGCTTTCAGAAAATTAAAATGATCTGAAAATCTGTTTCTGATTTCTTCCGTTACTAACGTACTAGAGTGCAGTGCTCTGATAACAAATGAATTAAGACAAGAAGTTTTAGATTATGTAAAGACTGAAAAATTGAATATTTATTGAAGGTATCTGAAGAATTTAAATGGAAGGTAAGTTTATCATCATTTTATTAGAATATCATCAAACCAGTTATGCATGGGACTGGTGATTTAGGGCAAAAAAATCTAATAGATATTGGAATTAAATATATTTATAGTAATATTGTCAACAACATTAAATATCACAATCAATTATAACCGATTTGATAATTGCATATATAAGAGAAACAATGCTTCAATAGTTTTAGTTTCACTAACCTTATACAATAATATTGGCTCAACATTAAGACTCTTGATTAAAAAGAATTCTATTTTCAGATATCCATATAGTTAGGAGGATCAACCATTAACAATTACAGTGAAAAAGAACGAACACAGATAGGATTGATCTGTCCTAATGTTACTGTAATGGCAAATTCTACCTTAAATTCACTCATTTAAATGGTAATGGCGGTATTAAAGAATAGCCGATCTAGAAACTGTCGTAATTATGATCAAGATATAATATTTTGATCGTGGCGGCAAAAGTTAAGAATCAAGTACTTCTTTATACCGGCGGTTAGAAACTTAAGTCATATACATTCCGCGTTAAAGATTATCACCAAATTTTCGCATATTGGAGTCGACTTGGTCTTGAGGATTATTCGATGCTTTAGATTTGTGTTCGCTCTTATGCACTCTTGCATCCATTTCTTTTTCATGTTCTTCACGAACATGGTGTAGCCGATCCTTTTCATGAATAAATTCTTTTCCACATTTATGACATTTTAAAATAAGCTTATGATGAACAGATCTATAATGGGTCATCAAATCAACTTCTGAGGCAAATTTTTCTCCCTCTATTTCACAGGTATATTTTTTATGAAAAAAATCCACATGGGTAATATCTTTTAGGTGCTATTAAATACTTTTTATCTGAATATTAATTTTATTTATTTATTGTAAAAAAGTATATTATTTTATTTTATCACATTCAACTTTACTTGAAATAAACAAATCATGTTGTGACAGATTGGAAAAGAAATGGATAAAATTATTCATTTCTCGTCATTTCGTAATAAGGAATAAAACAAGAGTTCAGAACATAATTTTCACTTCATCAAACTTTTGATCCAATTATACATTTCAATATTTGCTACGGCTATAAATGACATTCTTGAATTTACGGATAATTTACAGTTTAGCTCATTACCATAGGTATCAAAAATTAATCCTCCTGCTTCCTTAGCTATTAAATAACACGCAGCCATATCAATTGATCTGATTTTTTCTCTGATATCAATATAGGCATCAATGGATCCCCGAGCAAAATAACATAGTTCCAATGCATTTGCTCCCAAGTGCCTAATATGACTAACCGATGAAACCAAGTTTGAGATAGATGCAAAATGTTCCTTTGATAGTCCAGAAATATTTAGACCAATAACCATTTCATTAATTGTGGGAGATGGTTCTTTTGAAGTGTAAAGTCTCTTCCCATTCATAAACGAGCCCTTTGATTTTGATGCATAAAAGATATCTCCTGATACCAGATTAAATACCACTGAATCTGTGACTGAAGTGAGATTCATGTCTGGGGAATAAGCAAGAGAACAACAATAGAATGGCAAGCCACAATTAGCATTAGTTGTTCCATCCACGCCATCCATTACAATTAACCCTGTTTCCCTACCTTCAACAAATCCACATTCCTCTCCCACAACATTTGGCACGAAATTACTCTTCTTTAATATATCGAATACAGATCTTTCAGCTATTAAATCGATCTTAGTTGAAACATCACCCCCAGCACCCATCTCGAATTTTTCTTTGCCTTCAGCTGTACCTATTAAATCCTTGGTATTATCATAAACATTAAGGGCACATTCCTTTAATATTTCTAAAATTGACACATCAAATCACATTGGTATTATTTTAGCAAGCAAATAAAAACTATGAAATGGAAATAAGGAATTAGTTCACCAGCTAATATATCATATATAATCAACGGTCTTTGAATAATGAAGACTCCTTTCTATGCGAATGAAAGATTGTATCTATTTTCCCCGACTTAATACTGATTAGGTTAGTACAGTTTCAAACCTCTATTTAATTCCATAGTAAAATTGTAGTGCAAATCTGAATTCATAGAAAATGACAAGTATTAAAAATACCGACTACAGATCTAATGTAAATGATGGAAGGATCAGAGGGATCTAGATTTGAGAAAGATTGGGAACAACCCCAAGCTAAAACAGATGGAGAACTTTTGGGTGTTGTAATAGGCGTTACCAAACCTGGATATATAACATTTGAGGGAAAGGAACCAATTGGTTTAGGAGAGTATATTACAATAACCAACGGACAAAGAAAAAGTATATTAGGAGTAGTTGAATCCTGTTTTATCAAAAGCGATGCCTTAGATGAAATTTCTAATTTTGAGGAAGCCTTAGAAAGTAAAATAGTAGCTGAAATAAACAAGAGAGACAAGAGTTACAAAGTTAATGTAAAAATATTGGGTTTACAAGAAATGCTCAAGAGATCCAAATCCATCTTACCAGAAATCCCTCCACTTCCAGGCACAGAAGTTTATAGAGCACGCAAAGACGATTTGAGAGACATCTTTGATTCAGAAGAAGAATCATGGATAAAAATAGGAACACTTCTTCGCAATATAGATGTAAATGTGAGAGTTAATACAAACAAGATGACAACAAGACATTTAGGTATTTTGGCAATGACAGGAATGGGAAAGAGCAACTTGGTGAGTGTAATTGCAAAATCCATTGCAGAAATTCCAGGAACAATGGTAATTTTTGACTATCATGATGAGTATCGATTTCTTCAAGGAGAGAACATCAATTTTGTACAAGCCCAAATAAATCCAAGATTATTAACTTCAGACAAGTTTGGTGAGGTAATAGAGATAAGAGAAAACGCCGACATTCAAAACACCATTCTTCTAAAAGCATTTGATAATGATGACCTGAAAAAAAAAATAGGAGATGATTTTTGGGAGGAGTTAGAAAAAAATGTCAACGAGATAGGATTTAAGGAAAAAAGATTTTCAAGTTCTGCCGATAGAGTTATCGATAAAATCAAAGATGCTAGACGAAGATTTGACAATATATTAATTCCAAATGCAGCAGATCCTGTTTCACAAATTAGGGAAGGATGTATAAATATAATAAATTTAATTGAATTTACAGAGAAACAAGCGAATGTAGCGATAGCTTTTTATCTTGAATCCATATTGTATCAAAGAAAGTTATCAAAGGGTCAGAGAGTAAATTCCAATTACCAAATTAAGAATCAAACATTGTTTCATAGTCCAGTGATTGTAGTAATAGAAGAAGCTCATGTATTTATGCCTAAGAATGAAAGTACCGATACTAAATACATAGCCTCAAAAGTTGCAAGAGAAGGCAGAAAATTTGGTGTGGGTTTGATAATTGTCTCTCAAAGACCCAGAACTTTAGATCCAAATGTATTGAGTCAAATGGGGTCTCTAGCAATAATGAAACTCGTACAACAAGAGGATCAATCTCAGATAGAATCATCTAGCGAGTCTATAAATGGTAAAATAATTGAGCAATTACCTTCTTTGAATCCGGGGGAAGCATTGTTAGTGGGACAATGGGTAAACTTGCCTTCCTTTATCAAGATAGATGAAATACTTGAAAGAACAATGGGAAAGGACCCTGAACCGGTAAATGAGTGGAAGAACACAAAGGAAAAAAGAAGCATGTCAATTGAAGATAGTCGAACCTATATTCGAGAGGAGTATATTGAAGAAGAATACATAGAATAATTCAGATATATTAAAAAACATAATTATTATTATCAATCATTTTCATTTCAAGATAATGAATATTGCGATGATTTCTAATACAGGAAAAGACATGAATTTAAAACTTTATGATGAAAATCTCAAAGAATTGACGAACGAAACTTTTGAGGATGTTTACACCTTGAATTTTTATTTGCAAACGATTCCAAAAAAGTTTGGACAGGAAAAGACATTATTAATCTACAATAAACAGGAAAACTCTACTACCGACAAAAGATCCTCACATAGTGATGACTTGGTAGTAGGACAGACTCCTAATAACATTCAGTTGCTAATAGCTGAAGATGAAAACTCCTACTTTATAAAAGAATAACTTTATCAATCAAAGAAATAAATAAGGAAATTAGACCCAAAAATATCCATATTGTTTATGATTCAGGATTATTGGACTTGAAACACTTCCTTGCAACAGATACTTTGCTGATAGAGTGACAAATAGGACATTCAGCCCAATTTTTTCCCCCAGAATAACGCCAATAGTAATTGCATTTTTGGTATGTACACTGAATCCATGAAGTTTTTGTAGGATATTTTACCCAGTTTTCTTGCAATGGTTTTCTAGTTCTCCGAGCTTCTCTAGGTAAACGTGATAATTTCATTTGCTATAAGCAATGTTATAAGACTGGCAGGATGTATTAATCTTTCTGCGTCGCACCTAGTTTGATTAGATTTTTTAAATAATTAGATGGCTTTGACAACCGAACCTCTTTCAGTCATTTGGAATTTGTATACCTGTTCAATCTCTGAATTTTCAAAAATCTCCTCATCATGTGTAATAATTATCAGCTGATTTAACGGACCAGTCCCTCTGTTAAATACCTCTGAAATAATTTTTACGAACGTTCTCCGCCTCTCTTCGTCTAGGTTAGTTGTAGGTTCATCTAGTATAATAAAATCTATTTTTGAGGCACCCATTAAAAATGCGATACCCATTCTGAGGGCTAGAGAAACCGCAACTTTTTCCCCTCCGCTTAATGATATTGTATCTATTTCTCCTCGTTTTCCATAACAAACTACCTTTATCTCCCTTGGCTTTTCAACCAGAGTTATTCGAGACAGGCCAACATTAAATGCCTGTATATATTCTGATGCTTTTATAGATATCAAACTTAATGCCCTTGTTCTCAAACTCGAGCTCACTATTCCATCTCTATTGAAAACTACCATGCGTATTTTTTCAAGGTCCGATATAAAAGATGAAGCATATTGTAATTCAGAAATTAAAGAATTAAGATCAGAATTCTCTTGTTCCATATCCAAAATAGTTTTTTCTAATACAGCCTTTTGATTATGAACATAGATCATTTCTTTTGATAGGTTATTTCTTAATACTTTTTTTTGTTGAAAAGAGCTTAAATCAACATTGTATACAACCTTCCTTAACTCTGTTATATGTTCTATCAAATTAGTAGAGTAATCATCCACTTTATAACAAGACAGGTTAACGTTACCCAAATTCTCTAAAGAAAGCCGCGATATTCCGTGAAGTTCTTTTTTGAGGTCATCCAGATTTCTTTCCATTGTATCTATACTAATATTAGGATCATAATTATAATTTATCAGAGTCCGTTCTGCAGCAATAATTTCCCTCTCTCTTTTTTTCAAATTAAATTCCTCTTTGTTTAGGTCTGACATCTCAAAAAGAAGGGATTTTTTTTCTTCGATTTTACGACTTAATTCTTTTTTAATATGTGAAATATCGAACATATGATTAATTGAAACGATGTGGGAGTTACAAACAGGACATTTCCCATCTTTGATCTGGATTTTTTGTGCACATTCTGTGAATCCTTCTAATTTACCGATTTCCCCGGCTACATGGTTAATTCGATTATTTAGATCTTCTTTCTCTGATACAACCATTTGAATAGTGATTAATGTTTCTTCTTTATCTTTTAATATACCAAGTGCATTGACGATATCCTTAATCATTCGGCTTGAATTTTCTATCTCTCTTTTCAACGAGTTTGATCGTTCTTTAAGGTATTTTACTAATGTATTTTCAAGGGATTTAATTTCAGATAACTTCATTATTTTGGGTTCTAAAATTTCGATTTGTTTATCTATTTCAATTAATGATTCTGTTCTGATGGATATCTTCGCTAAAATGTCTTTTAACATATCTCTAGACTTTATTAACTTGGTTTGATTATCCTCAATTTTTGTTGTCAGAATACCTATTTGGCTATCATCATATCCTGATGTTTTTTCTCTCAAGATACTTCTAAATTCCTCTATTATTCCATGCATATAGTTAAATGATTTGTCTAATCTATCTAAACCGATCATATTATTTAGCAATTCTTTGAACTCCTTTGGTTGAGAATCTATTATCTTGCTTATCTCACCTTGCTGGATAATACCAGCAATTTGTAATTTAGAATAATTTATTCCCATAATTGACTCTATTTCGTGAATTACGGATTCCCCAAGTTGTCTTCTCTCACCGGAAACAATTGTTCTATATAAGACGTTGTTGTTGTTATCTGCTTGTTCTCCTGCGGATATTTTAGACTTGACAACCTGTTCTAACTTAGCAGAAATAAGTCGGCCTTGAACGTCAATCTGCCTTTGAATTCGGTAATCAGATGACCCAATAGATATATTCATTGTTAAGAAGGCTAAT
>JAPSGR010000041.1 GCA_031177355.1 Candidatus Nitrosocosmicus sp.
TGCTTGTGTCAGGGAAGTCAATCTCATCCGTAATGGTGTTTTGAACCATAATATCATATATCGTATTATTAAGACCGGTTATAATGTCCCCTTCGTATAAGCATATAGATCCTGCATCAGATAAATCCGGTATAATTTTTAGCTCTATTGGACTTAGTTCAAATTCATTGCCTACCATAATTTGAACGCTAGGGGAACTGTCTTCATTACAAGGCAATTTAGCAGAAATATGTCCATCCGAGATTTTGTAGGGTCTGGAGTCATATATCGGCATGTAACTACCCTCAGGAATTGACTTATCATTCAATGATATAGAAACGTTGTCGTTGATTGCTGAAGAACTCTGTCTTGAATGGTCCGATGATGCCACAGCATTCTTGGCAAGAAAATCAAAAAAAGTAATACTTTGCATTCCGCCATAACCTAGGCCTACTTTACCAATATTATTTTCGTTATTCACTAAAAGTTGAAATTCTAAACCATTAACAAACAACGTTTTTTTGTTATTCTCCAGAAGGAGTGACATTGAAAACGGATTACCTGATGTCAACCACTCACTGGAATTAGGAATAGGAGACATAAAAGTATCTGTAGTGACATCATCATTTATGGTGTTTGCAAATACAGAAATACTGCCATTCTGAATATTGATTCCAGCTTGTCTATAATTAAACGGATCTTGTAAAGCATATATTATTGAGACATATGAATACCCCTGGTCTGCAATCTCGTTAATTGCAAATGATGTTGAGATCTCATTTGATTCTGTAGAATTAATTGGACTGGTTATTATATTTATTGGTGTGCTAACGTTCTCCTTGATACTACCTTGGACCCCATCCAAACTATAGTTCCAAATACCTGAGATTCTTGTCCATTGATTAGTATCATTCAAATTTCTAAAATCAGAAGAAAAGTTTTGATAATTTTCTTTCCCAAATGTATCTTCTTGTTCGATGTCATTAGTTGTATTTCCAGTGTCATCAGGTAGTGTTGACTGAGCATGGGCGTTTTGACCGAGAGAATTGTTGATTGCGCCCAATTGGGTAGAAACAGTCAATGATGTTATAAGTAGAACTAACATAACAAATTTTGTGATCATCATTTGACAATCACGTAGTATTACATAAAAAGATATCCCTTTGAAGGTAAACTAAAATTCAAAGTTTAAAATCAAATTTGAATAATATAATCAAAACTTGACTTCAAATACAAGCTTGAATTCATTGCAGATAATTTTCAATATAAATAAGTATTTAGCAATTCCTCTTTTACCGTAATGCGATATTTGATAAAGGCAAACTATTTGTGGATATTGTTTTATATACGGAACTTTACTTAATGAGCTAGGGATTGAATTATTTTTGAATAGAAGACTTTTTACTACAGTCCTAAGTTTTGGCATACTAATCCCTTTAACAGTCGTTGTGAATTTTTATATTCCAATCAATCCCGTATTTTATGTATTCATTTACTCATTAACCGGGATTATTACTTTGATACTATCGGATTATAACAAGAGAGTATCTATACCTATTTTTTTCACTTACAATACAATTGACTTTCTTTTTGTTTTTTCGAGTTTCATTCTTTTGTTCCTAATCTATTATGATGGTAATCACATATTGTTTGAAACACTCAAATTTTGCTTTTCTTTCATATTATTATTTTTCTTACCGGGATGGTTAGTCATTCGACTTTTGAAAATGACTGATTTCCATAAAATTCCTATGTTGGTTATTTCCTTTTCCATAAGCTTGGGGCTCACTTCATTAATTTATAGTGCCATAATACTTCTAAAACTTGAGCCATCAGAACTCATTATTACGATTACATTCTGTGTCTTGTCTTTGATTCCATTTATAATCAAATATTTTACCGGTACTATTCAAAATAATTTAATATTTGTAAAAAATGAAAAAAAGAATTATAATTTAATTGAAATTCTTTGTTTAGTATGGATATCGTCTTTTTTTTTATTTTCAATATTATATGTTTATCCACAGATTGTCGAAAACCCGGGTTTTGATATTGTCAGGCATTATGCAATCTCTTCGGTGATAGATGAACACGCTGATCTTTTACGAAGTCCATACCCTTGGTTCCACTTGAGTCTAGGCGCATTAAATGATATAACCGATACAGAGATGTGGCTATTTCAAACAGCCGTTTCATTTGCAAGTATCGTTTTAATCTTTACATTTTATTGTCTGTCTAAAGCATACTTGTACAAATTCAATAAATACTTCCATTTGCTCTCTACAATTATTTTTACCTGTTTCTCTGGTCTGGGATGGATTTTCTATTACCATAATATTTCATATCCTATGTCCTTGGAAGGTCATTCAAGTTTATTCTCTATTGCTTATATTGCATCTTATTTTGATATCGGTGTAGGCCAGGGACAATGGCTATGGTTATGGTATAGACCAATAACAATTGATTTTGTTTTAACATTATTATTGTTATACCTCATGCGAATTCAAAAGCTCGGTAGTCTATCCTATATATTTTTAACATCCTTGGTAATGATAACTTTAAGCCTCGTACATTTTCCTGGGCTCCTTTTATTTGCAATTATACTCCTTTCGTTAGCTATATTTGTACCAAAAATAGAATTGCGTTCAAAGGACACTGCAATTTCCTTAATTATTTCTATACCGATTTCGGCACTTATCTTATTGTCATATACCATTACTTTTGGCCATGAAAAATTTCAATTTAATGCACTTCATATGGCGGTTGTGTTAGCAATACCGATTATGAGTTTGTTCTTACTGAGGTATTCCAAAAGAAAATGGTTATCTTTTAGGTGGCCCAGTAACCGAATAATTTCCATAGCCTTACTAATTTATGGAATTTTACTTACATACTGGCTAACAAATATGGATACTATCAAAGATGATCTTTATGAAATTTTGGCCTTCCCAGGAGTATTATATTCTGTTCCACTTTCGATATTTCCAGAATTACTAGGGTTAGCAGGATTAGTTTCTATCCCTATAATGATAATTTTGATAAAAAATAACGGTAAGAACTCTTTAGTAATTTTCCCTATCATCTTTATTTTAATGTTAATTATTGGAAGAATTATTTCTTATGTTGTTGTAAATTTTCAAATTTTAGATTACTGGGAAAGGAGATTGGTTCCTTATTTATGGATTACGGTATCTGTTCTGTCTTCGATTGCAATATTTAGAATCGTGAACTATATCAATAATTTCAGATCAGGTGTAATAAAGTTCGTAGTTATAAAAAGAATGATAACAGTTTCGTTTATTTTTCTTTTAGTCATTGGTGGAACACTCTCGACATTCTTAACACTGGATTTTCAGACAGTAAAAACCTCAGTGAATAAGATCTCTGAGAATGAACAAAGGTTACTGAGTGAGTTGAAGGAACTTGACCCGCATTCGACTCTACTAACTGTTACACCAAGGTCAAAAGGCTTAGCAGAGTATCAGTATTTTAATTACAATATAGGTTACTACAGGGACCAAATTTGGCCATCTACTAGCCCTGAATTGCCAATGAATGTACTGAATGGATTAAATTCAACCGCAGTAATTTATTTAAATAACCAAGATATTGCTGAGATAATTAAGCAGGGCTACGGTAATGGCTTCTTAGCATCCCATGTATTAGAACATGCCCCTGTAATAAATAAAAACCCGAATATAGGCAAAATTATACAAATTCCACGACTCGCTCCCCCAACTTCATCAATTAATACAGTGTTGGTCATTCCGAATGAGATATCACCGTCACAATACTTTGCTTATGATGTATTATCTTTAGGACATTACAATTTCACAACAGCTCTGTTATCTGATATTCCAACGTTAAAGAAAGCTAAGACCTTGGTGGCTCCAAATGAGGAAATAGCAGATGCGATAATTGAATCCAAGAACGTTCTGGATCTGAATTTTAACAATCTAATCATATTAAATTTGGATGGATATGGACTGATAGGTAAAATTGATGGTGAATATCTAGATCCTCTCCTTAACCACATGAATATAATTCAATATGATAATAAAAATGTTAATATTTATAGTAACATTATTACCTATTCAAGGCTATACGATGATGTGATAGATATTTCTAAATACGATATTATGATAATCGAGTGGGTAGGTCAAGGAAAAAATGAAACTCATATAATTGAATTTTCATCAGATTCAAATGGTAGCGTTCAGTATAAATTCAAGGACTCTTGGAAAGGATCTAAACAACTAATTTTACCTATGAATTTGACTGAGAATAATTTAGAATTAAACAAACTCTCCGTTCAGAGAGATGCTGATAATAATTTTTCATGGTCAAACGTTACAAGAATAAGTATCATCACAGGAGACCAGTCTTTGGATATTAATCATAGTATTGATTTTGACGATATTTTCTTTGTTACGGCATCAGAATCAGATCATATAAAATCTACTGTAAAAAATGACGTAGTAAAAATTAATTCGATGAACGTTTTATCGTCAATATACCCTTTATCGTATGAAATTAGAGATGCTTTTAGTAATGATGTTCCCTTTATACTGCGAAACCAAGAGGATAAATATGACATTCATTATATAAATATGTTTCCCTTCATAATGAATCTGAATAACAATAAATCATCTTCATCAGAGATGTATTCACTATATGGCAAAATTCTGGAACGTCTTGAAATTGATCTTCCTACATTCAATACGATTGAAAAGAGTCCATCGGATTTGATTAAAGGCCGTATAGCAGCTTTCCAGAATGTTGCCCTTACAGGAGATGTAATTTTGGAATCCACATCTCTAACGATAGATACAAACACCCATAAATCTCTCATAAATGAAGATGGAAAAGAGTTCTATCTAGAAAACCTGATGCAAATCATTCCATTGTATGTCGATAAAATACAGGTGAAAAGCAATAGTTCCATAATTTCAGGCCATTATGGATTTTATGCTAACTCTTTTTCGCCAAATAAGACCTTAGCAAATTTTATAGGGAATCCTGCTATCCTCTCTATTTTATCTGAAGATGGTGAAGAATCTTTAATTTATGGAGGTAACATTACCGTTGAACTAGACAATGCAGATATATTATCTCGACAACCAAAGGTTATGGTATCGGGTGTTTCTAACTTTAGCCAATTTTATGCATACGGAGAGTTAGGCGACAAAGTCAGAGCATTGGGATTAGATTTGGAAGTTCTAGGGGAATCTAGTTTTAATATTAGGTATGCAGATAAATTTATTTTGGTTGATCATGCTCAATTAGATGGCAAATACTCGACTTATTGGACAAATTTTTTCAGCGAGAATCCGGACATCAACTTACTTAAATTGGATAACCTAATAAAATTAGAAACTATCGTATGCATACTTTTATTGGTTTTAATATTTATCTTTTATAATATTTATATTACAAATAGAAATAAGACCTTAGTTAGGGAATAATTTATACAATTTGACTCGAATGGTTTATCTTGTCGGTTATTTTTCAGTATATACTTCAAGTGAAATAAAAAATGAGTAAAATGTGATTACTAATAAATATTTGAAACTAAAGGTTGATTACGGAGATCGATGAGTGGGCTTGTTTAGAAGAGATAGTTCATTCTAGCTAGGCGTATATGTTATTCCGCTACAATATCTAATTTTGACCCTGGTCTAATAAGGCCATCGCCAGTGTATACATGTGAAATCAAATGAGTCTTATTGTCTGAATGCTTCTTGATTTCATAAAGTCCAAAATTGAAAAAGCCACTATCCCTATATAGATAGGTTGCATTTATTGTAGGATCCAAAGGTTGAGGAATATTTGGATACGCGCTCAAGGGTCCGCTCAATAATTCATAAAACTTAAGTTTGTCTCCGTCACCATCAAAATCATGATCAACTAATACATTAGCGGGGTGGTGAACATCTGTAACGATGAATATTACATTTTTAATGTTGGACTTGTCTAAGTAACTCATAAAATCAGTTCTCTCTTTGGTAAATGTCGCTTTAGACTTGTTATCTGTTGCCCAATTGTCACATCTACTCTGGTTCGTTTCTTGATCGGTGAAGCAATGTGGAATTGTAACTGGAACATCGTTTAATATAATTTTCCATGTGGCATTAGAATTTATGACTGATTTCTTTAACCATTCCAACTGAGGTTTCCCTAGCAGTGTTTTATTAGATAAGGATGTTTCTGGAATATCACTTGCAGAACGGTATTGATGAGAGTCGAGCAAAAAGATGTCTGCGTATAAACCCCAGTTAAAAGATCTATAGATCCTATGTGGTTCTTCCGTGTATGACTCGAGAGGAGAATAGATAAAAAAAGATCGCAATCCTTCATAGACTATATTTTTGTAACCAGTTCTATTTTTAAATGGCTCCTTATAGAATTCAGAGTTACCGTCATAGTTATCAGCTACTTCGTGATCATCGGGCTGACTGTATATCGGGATATTACTATATAGATTTTGGTAATGTTTGTCTGCCTTGTTATAATCCCAATGAGCCAAATATATTGGACGCACATCTGATATATTGTTCCAATCTACAGAGCTATTCAAAACACTAGGATACAACCCGGGGATATTTTTCCAACCTTTAATGCCTTTGGGTCCATTATGAGGACATGTATCATCTGCATAAATCATATCGCCGTTAGCGACAAAGAAGTCGGGATTTATTTCTTTAATTACTGAAAATATGTGATACCCGATATTTGTCTTTCTACAATAGCCTTGTCCTCCTAAATCACCACCTACAGCAAAAGTAACTGTCTCTTCATCATCGGTTAGAGGTGCTGTCTTAAACTTGCCTACTAGTTTTTGTGAAACAATTGAAGGATTATAGGTATCGGAGAACCATATCTTATAATAATACGTTGAATTAGGCATTAAACCAGTAAGTTTGTAATGTCCACTATATTCTGATGTATGATCTACTAAAATATTATTATGGGTATAGTTACTAAAATTAGGATCTAAACTATATTCGATATTCATTCGCGATGTCGAATTGGACTTTGACCATAAAACAGCGCTATTTGAAGTGATATCTCCACTAGCTATCCCGGCGGAAATATCTAAATGTATAGACGCGAAGACTTTATCTTCTATTAGGTTTATAATACTAATTATTACAAAAAAAGATACAAAGACCAAAATAATCGAAGTTAGTAATCCTAAACCCGGTCTCATTAACTAACTCAAGTTATCATTACTTTTATTTAAATGGCTTTTACTTATTTGTACTTTTTTAAAGCAATTTCATTGAAATCTATGCGTAATGCTATAATGTGAGAAATGGTAAAAAAGAATCAAATCCTGTATAACAGGATTTGTTATCAAACAGGAGAATCCTATAAATGATTATTTTTTCCTCTTTAACTTTCCTATCGCATATTATTAATTTGTTCTTTGAATAGAGTTATTATAGTATACACAATTGCTGAGGTGGCTAATAAGAGGATACCTAAGAGAGCAAAACCTATTGAGATAATTATTACGTTTGTAGATACGTATCTAGTCGTTGAAAACAAATCTAAAGCTATATACATAAAAGATGCAGAGCATATCAAGAATATTAACCCGGGAATACCATAAAATAACAATGGATGTTTAAAAGATAAGAATCTTAGGACATGGCTTGTTACACTCCAGCCCATTCTCAATGGATTATGGGCGGAGCTATCTCTGATATCATATTTCTTTGTCGTAATTGGAACTTCAGTAATCCTAAGGTTACACCTATTAGCCTTTAGTAAAATTTCGGTGGATATTGCCATTCCGTTTTCTGTAAGATTTAATTTTGATAAGGCAAATAGAGAATAAGCTCTGAAACCACTAGTTGCGTCAGTAATCCTGTCAATGCAGCCGGCTTGAGTAAATCTAGTAATTGTCTTGATACCAAAGCTTCTATACTTGGGGACATTAAGTTTGTCATCATTAGTAAGAAATCGTGATCCAATGACCATATCGGCTCTATTTTCCAGTAAAGGCTGGATAAGTCTTGGAATTTGATTTGGATCATGCTGACCATCGGAATCTATCGTCACAACAATATCTGCGTTCATAATAATTGCGTGCTGGAATAGGGTGCTTAGCGCTCGTCCGTAACCCATGTTCCTATTATTTTTTATTACTATGGCACCATTTTGTTCTGCGATAGAAGCAGTATTGTCAACGGATCCATCGTCATATACAAGAACTTCTGGATACATTGCTTTTGCCTTTTGAATAACCTCACCTATGTTTTCCTCTTCATTGAATGCTGGAATTACAATGAGTATCTTTTTTTGATTTTGAATTTCTGTTGGATAGCTTGCAGTCATTTCTAATCAATCTTTTTTAATGGATAATATTGGATGATCGGTACTATAGTAACAATCAAGGATTGCTAATGATAGTGTGGAATGTTTCAATGTTTTCTATTTAGACCTCAATTATATAAAAAGATATCTCTTTTTAAGTAAAATAATATTTTGTACAGTTCAATGCATTTCTCTTTTAAAGAAACAATCACAAGTAATATGATCGTTTTGGAAATCTTAAGTTTATTTTAAAAACTTCTATGAAAGATCCTAAATCATAATATATCTTTATCAGTTCTAAGAACGTTTTAATATGAGGTTAATTTTCATATATTTTAACATTAGTTTGTTTATCGTGATTATGTTATATCCGTATTTGTTAAATTACTCATTATAACCAAGGTCACCATCATGTGGGTCCAAATCTTAAAACAGCAACCGTCGTAACGATCAGATCTTTGTATTTATTACTATCCTCCCAGTAAATAGTAGTTTCTATTTGACGGCTTTCCTTCAACTCCTGAAGAATCATATTAGCTTATGGAGAGGCTACAATCATAGGGTGACAGCGTCTCCGATGGATATAACCTCTTTAGTGAGATTATCCAGCAAAAAAATCAAAATTGTAATTAATTGGTAGGTTTGTTATCTAAAGAATTTTTTCAGGTATTAGCATATATCTCAGAATCCTTGAGTGTGCATGGTGTGGTAATGAATGAATGAGCAAAGAGCATAGGAGGAGAGCATATATTCTCGCCTTTATATACGGACATTAGTATTATTATTTAGCCTATCCCATCTTAATACCTATTCTGACCCTCAATATTCAGGTTTGATTTAAGGAAAATATTTTATTTCCAACAATTTCTATTAATCATTTAGATGTGCTATCCTAAAGAGTCATGCTTAACTAACATCAAATATTTCAATACGATAACACATACCCAAAGGAAATAATGTAGTAAATATATGATATTTTGGTTACTATTCACTATAACAGGTTGATTCTAATGAAATTAAATATTTCTTAACTGTTGTGTTTCAAGATAAACAGAGTTTATCTCACGCGCAATGTTTTTCCAATCAAATTTAGAATGATTTTTGAACCTGTCTTCATTGAGGTATTTTGACTCAGAATACAAGCTTATACATGTTTGACTGATAACCTCCGGAGTGGTATTGTTAAGAAGCATTTTTCGAGGATAGCTTTGTAATATCTCTTGTACTCCACCTACGTTTGAATAAACAATATACAAATTGGCAGCCATAGCTTCCAAAATGGTTAGTGGCAAACCCTCAAAATTTGATGGCAAAACATAAACGTCAGAAGCAATGTAAATCTCATGAATAATTTCTGGTGGTTGCCACTCATAGATGTTGATACTATTTAGTCCCTTTACTAATGACTTAATCTCTGATCTTAATTTGCCTTCGCCGACCATCACTATTTCAAATTTATTCGCGTATTGTTCTAATAGCAATTTAGCCGCTTTAGCGAAGTTGAGTGCTCCTTTGGATTCGTCGAATCTACCCACAAAAAGAAGAGCTATTTTATCCTCTGGAATCCCAAATTTCTCTCGATATTCTTTTTTTCGGAACAGGTTATTTTTGAACCTATTTATATCAACTCCATTGGGTATTATCTTAAACACATTACGAGATTTGGAATATTTCTTAGCATGCTCTATTATTTGGTTTGTTCCGCCAATGACCACATTGGATTTTGACAAAATATTTTTGAAAACCAATGCATTGAATAAATCCTCCAGCCATGATTTGCCACCTAATTTGAGAGGATTCAACGCGTACGTTCCATGTAACGACAATACTGTAGGAACTTTGTATTTATGAGCTGAACCCAAGGCCAACCAACATATAGGATAATGATGTCCATGAACATGAACCACATCAAAACTACCCTGCTTTATTATCGAATTTAATTTAATTCCTAAGTCAGCGGGAAAACTAAAGTTTTTTAGTGTAGAGTAAGGCCATCCAAGCATATAAATAGATTTGATCTCAGTAACTTTGTCTAATGTTCTTTCTTTGTATTTTTCATTGCTTTTGATATTCCTTGTAGTAATTATATGAATATCTAAATCAAATTTATAAAGTTCCTTACAGAGATTATGTACTAAATTTGATATCCCTCCTTTAAACGGTGGATAAAAGGGTGTAACATGTAGTATGCGTAACATATGCCTATTTTGCATATGTTTCCTAGCAATCCAATATGTGTTTTATTTTATTTGAGCTTTTTAGAATATCCTTTTATTGCACTCATCTGAGCCTTTGTGGTCACTAATAGTTTATCATGATTTGATCTTTAAATGGAAAAGATTCTTATAATGTTTACATAGATTTGTTAAATTTAGATGAATTGAGTAAAGACTGTCAATATAGACTTATGGTTGTATCTTCTTTCTCAATTTTTTTACTCCGGCAAGGGATTTTGACTACATCAAGAAAGTCGGATTTAACGATTGGAGATACCAACACTTATTACTTACAACTCATATAAACAATGATTTAAGTTATACCCATTAAATTTAATAGAATTGCATTGTTAGAGATTGTAATATGTTATTGCATTAGTGACCTTTACCAGTAATATGAGCATTTAGATTTTTTTTATTATTATGGAGTTGTATAAGACTGTTAAGTATTTCAAAAATCCCATCCTTGACAGAAGATAACTTCATATGGTATTAGAAACAATATCAAAGGGATTATATGAAAATTCTAATTACAGGAGCTGCGGGCTTTTTAGGGAGTCATCTTTCTGAGAAATATGTAAGTGAAGGTAATATAGTATATGGAATTGACAATCTATTAAATGGAAACCTAAATAATATTCGCACATTGCTTCACCGTAAGAACTTCAAATTTATACATGACGATGTTAGGAACAAATCTCTTTACGCAAAGCTTCCTACAGACCTTGATGCGGTTGTTCATCTGGCTGCACAAATTCATGTTGATAAATCTATTGTCAATCCAGAAGAGACTTTCGAAATAAATGTCTCTGGAACGATGAACGTCTTGGAATATGCAAGAATGAATGATATAAGAAAAATACTCTTTGCTTCTACCAGTGAGGTGTACGGATCAGCAAAATATGTACCTATGAATGAAGATCATCCTTTAGCTGCTCAACACCCATACGGTGTGAGTAAAATAGCGGCCGATAGGTTATGTTATACTTACAATGAAACATATGACCTAGGAATAGATATAATAAGATGCTTCAACTTTTTTGGTCCGAGACAAAAGGATGCAGGTTATGGGGGAGTTATAGCTATATTCATCAATAGGGTTCTACAGAACAAACCTCCAATCATTTATGGGGATGGCAATCAAACGAGAGACTATATGTACGTCAGTGATGCAGTGAATGCTTATGATAAAGTTTTAAAATCGGAAGGCAATCCCGGAAAATTTGGAATCAATTTTGGTACCGGAACCGAAAAATCAGTCAACGAAATTGCAGAACTCGTTATAAAATACTGTGGACCTGATAAAGGCTTAAAGCCGATACATATAGACCCACGGCCAACTGAAGTGCAGAGATTATTTGCCGATATATCTAAAGCTAAAAGTTCCCTTAAGTTTACTCCGGAGATAGAGTTTGAGCAGGGAATTTCTAAACTAATAGAATGGTATAGAAACTACAAATCAGAGCTATGGCTTTATTAGATCGTAAGAATCAACTTAGTGTACTTGTCACAGGAAATAGAGGATTCGTTGGTACCAACCTAATAAGAAACTTAAAAAATAAGGTTCACTTAGTCCCACTCGATAAAAATAAGGACCAGCGAGTAAATATATTAGAAAGAAACCAATTAAAAGAACTCCAAAATACTGACATAATTGTCCATCTTGCTTCCAAAACCTCTCTTTTAGATTCAACGGTTAATCCTTATGACACTTATGTGACTAACATTCTCGGAACTCTAAACATTTTAGACTTTGCTAGACAAAATAAAGTGAACAAGATTGTAAATGTTAGCACATATGTATATGGAAAACCTATTTACTTGCCAATAAATGAGAGACATCCTCTAAATCCCCATTCACCATATACTAAAAGTAAGGTAATAGCTGAGGAACTCTGCAAATTTTACGCAGAAGATTATGGAATAGATATCGTGAATTTAAGACCTTTTTACATTTATGGACCTGCATCGAATGAGTTTACCTTTGTTAGTTCGGTAATTAAACAGATTAAAAGGAATGGTAAAGTAATTCTAAGCAGTAGAAACACCAAAAGAGATTTCCTTTTTGTAGATGATTTTATTGATCTCATATATAAAATAATTAAAAATTTTCCTAAAGGTTATAACACTTACAACGTGGGGTCGGGTAAAAGCTATTCTTTAGAAATGGTGGTGGAAATAATTAGACAAATCTTGAATGTTGATGTGGATATAGAGTATGATTCTTCGATGCGTCCCAATGATGTAGTTGATATGCTAGCAGATATAACACACCTAGAAAAACTATATGGGTGGAAACCGCAAATAGATATTAAAAGTGGATTGAATTTGGTCCTCAGTGATAGTATGTATAAAATTTGATAGCGACAAAACAGGGTGTTGCAGTTTTTCAACTTTGATTTTTAAATTCCTAAATCACTATTTTGGCTTTTTTTATCAGCGTACAGGAAAGTAAATGACTACAAAGCAGTTGTTTATCATTTATTCAATTGTCAAACAATCACTAATACGACACATAATTTACATTTTGTTTGTCTAATACCATATATAGGGAATAAATAGAATTTAAAAATTTTATTATGGTCTTAGCAAACTATGATATATGCGCGAAGAATTTCATAATTTGTTTTGTTAATACATATATTAATAGGACTAATTTATTATTGAACTAAAAAAATGAGGAATTTATAGCAAATGATGAGCAAGAATTCAATTGGGAAGGGTGTAGTGTTTCTATATATAGAGGCCATTACTATGATATTTTCAGGATATATCTACTGGTTACTGCTTTCAAAAATAATCGATCCCTCATCAATTGGTTTAGCTTCTACCATAATCGCCTTCGCCACAATTGTTTTTAGTTTTGCCTCAATGGGAGTCGCTGGTGGAGTACAGCGTTATATTGCAAATGGTATTGCAGAAAACAAATTTGAAAAGGTTCAAGGTATGATAAATTCTTCATTACTCATCACAACTCTTGGAGTTTTTGTTTCGGGTATCATCATACTCATTTTTAGAGATTCCATAAGCACCTATTTTGATATTAGTGTCGATTACATCTTGTTATCAATCGCACTGTTTGTGTTTTTGGTATTCAGCGCTCTTCTCCGGGCTATTATAATTCCTTCCTTGAAAGTTAAGATCATAACGGTTGCATCAGTTCTTTGTACTTTTCTCAAATTATCCGTTACTTTGGCATTAGTTTTTTTAGATTACGGAGTGTACGGTATAATATTTGGATTCTTAACTTATCCCATATTATCAACATTGATCTTTACTTTTGCTATTAAAAATAAAATTTACAAGATAGTACCCAATCTCAAACTATTTATAGCAACCAAAGACATCCTGCTAGCTAGTATTACATTTTGGATTCCAGCTATTATATCGACGGTGGGTTCTCAATTAGGAACGATAACCGTATTTCTGGTCGTTGGTTCCGGCAATGCCGGGGTTTATTTTATTGCATTTTCGATAGTAACTGGCATTTTGGTAATGACATCTGTATTATCCTCTATAGCCTACCCTACCATTAGTACGATAAAGGATGGTAAAAAGAGAGCAACATGGAGACTAATTAAAATATCATTGTTATTGACTATTCCGCTATCCAATATCCTTCTCTTCTTTCCGACAGATATATTATCATTATTTGGATCTAGTTATACAATTGGTTCATCAACTTTGCAGCTTTTGTCGTTGACGTCTTTACCTACATCTATCAGTACGGGCATCGGAGTTTTGCTTTATTCTTATGGCAACAATCGCCAATTTTTGCTACTCGGTCTAGTTACTAGCATTCCAAGAGTATTGTTATATTTTTTGTTCGTTCCGACATTAGGTGCAGATGGAGCAGCACTAAGTTACTTAATCGGTTCAATAAGCGGAGCAATTATCTCTCTTTTTTATGCAAAAAAAGTTAAAATGATGCTATTTCATAAACAAATCTTTATTTTATTTTTCGTCCCGATAATCATAGCTATCCCATTTTATTTCCTCGACCTTAACGCTATAATATCTATAGTTATTATTTTAGTCTCATCGTATATCGTGTTCTTTGCTCTCAGGTTAATAGATTCTCAGGATACTTCTGACATCATCAAGATTCTGCCAGGTAGTATCGCGGGGTTTGTAACTCGAATAGCATACATCAAATCCAAAAGAGAAAAATAATAATAGTAATATTTGTTTATCGTTGAGTATGATATATCTGTAATATAGCATTTGTTTGTCTTTGAATACTAATTCGAGGCCATTGCGAGGAAAAATATAGATAAAGACCGTTAGTGGGGTCACTATACTTTTTGTTTTCAAAGTTAAATTTCTAATAAATTTTTATGTTAGTAAATCAATTACTGGTGGTAGCGAGATCATATCTTTGAAAAGACTAGACCTAGGAGGTAGATACATTCCATTTCAAAACAGTATATCTTCTTTGTTACTTGCTCTAATATTATTTTTCTATATTTTGACATTGGCCTCTTTTTTCAACCCTACTGTCTATCCGTTGATAGACAGAGTAACTTATTCAACCCCCTTTGCAGAAAAATACTTTCTTGGAAAGGATTTGGATCAAGTATTAATTTTGTCGATGACATCGCTTTGGCTTTTCCTGTCGATCAAAAATAGATTAAGGTATATTTTGTCTGGTGTGTACGGATTAACTTCCATAGCCGCTGTAACAGGCACTTATCCACCAATTACTGAACTCTGGTCTTTGTTATCGTTCCCCCTCCTTTTAACTTTATTAGTATTGAACAAATTATCAAAGAAACAGGTTGTTTTTTTTGAAAAACGTCTCTATATAAATTTACTTTCTGGACTTGGAGTAATTATAGGATTTCTGAGTTTAATTATTTCAGGTATCCAATTAACAGCACCTGATGCAATTCTGCCGTCAATTAATTACATGTACTATATGTACTTAATTTTCTCAATCTTCTCCCCTATAGCATTGATAATAATAGGATTATCATTTCCAATAAAAATGGTCATTACAAGGATCATAAACTCTGGAAGTAATTTAATGCGTGTTTTGAATGGGCCCTCAAGCACATCTAATGATTTTTTGAAATTGAATACTAGAATAATGTCTTTAAGTGGCATTATTATTCTATCATTATTAATAGTTTGGATCCCACATATGGAAACAGTTAATAAAGATGATCAGGTCATAGGGTCTGACACCAATGATTATGCGATTCTCTTAGAGAACCTCAATGCATCAACAACCGTTCAAGAGTTTGCTAATGTATTTGTTTCGCTATTTTCAGACGATCGACCCCTTTCACTAGTTACTTTTTTCATATTGACCAAAATCCTTGATCCATCAAATTTAGTTAACTCTTTAGAGTTATTGCCTTTTGTTTTAGCTCCTCTTTTGGTAATATCTATTTATATTGTGACAATGGAATTAACCTCCAATCATTTCACTGCTATTATGTCTTCTTTTATGACTGCGATATCTTTTCACGTTTTGGTTGGAATTTACGGTGGGTTGTACGCAAATTGGTTCACTCTAATCTTTGTCAATTTAAGTATACTATTTTTAATGCGGTCGTTACGGGTGCCTTCTAAGATGAACATAACTTTGTTTTCTATCTTGCTTATTGTCGTACTTTTCTCACATGAGCCAACTTGGCCAATAGTTACCTTAGTGCTTTTTATATTCTTGACCACTCTGTTCATCGTTAAGCCATCTTTGAAAAAAAGAGTTGGTTATCTCTTGATCGGAACTATGCCTTCCTTTATGATAGAGTTATTCAAAACTATTTTTATTCGTCAGTCAGGAGTTATAAAGAACGTATCTTTTGCAAGTAGTCAAGGTCTTGGAGTTCAAGATGTTCCTACTATATGGAATAATTTAGTTATATCAGTTCATACATATCTAGCAGGGCAGTTTAGTAATTCTATTATTTTTGGGCTCGTTATTTACTGGGTTTTATCTTGCACTTTTAAAGACAAGTCAAATATTCTAATTATAATATTCTTATCCATTGTTGTTTTGCCCATTTTATTTGGAGATCCGGAAGTGATCGGTAGGGTTCTCTACGAAATTCCATTTCAAATACCTGCTGCTGTAGCACTAACTCAAATAAAGAAAAAATATGGAAACATATTCTTTTTTTCAATCTGTTTATGGCTTATAGCATTATCAATCAGAACTAGCACTAATTTCTATTTTGATATACAAAGATAAGATTTCTAAAAAGATTCACCTATAATTAATGATTCGAATCATGTTATGATATTATTTAGCGTACAACCGACGAATTTTCATTATACAACCAATACATTACCGCAAATGAGGCTAAATAAAAAAATTCGTAAACTAAGTTATTTGTACGAAATTATAAAAAAATAATAAATCATAATTATGTTTCTTAGATAGCCTAATCTACTCGATTGTAATGTATTTTTAACTAAAACAAATATTATTTAAATTCAGAATGCTTTTGAATTTCAAAATTTAAATTGAATTCTATTTATCTATGATACCTATAGACTCACAGGTGTTAAATGGGCTTTCATAATACCAAATTTTAATCGGACGTATAGTAGCTCGTAATTTGAGAATAGTCTCGGCAGAGAAAATTTTTTTGTTGTTAAAATTTTATTTAGATCCATAAATTGTATTTGGAGAATAGAATTCAAATTTACTTTTATAATGGTCATCTTACAATTCAAGACAAAATTTCTTTTTATAATAACGTTACCATTACCAAATAGAAATATTGGAAAATGTGGATATCTTTTTATATATTGTGCATTATTTAATATTTGGTGAAATCTTACAATAACGAATAATGTCAAGTCTAGATACCTAGCAGCATTTGGAGTAATCTTTGTCAGCCTGTTATTAGTTTTAATACCACATGGCAATTATGGAGTACAACAACTTGCTTCTGGTACTATAGAGGATTCTATGAGGGAATTTGCAGAAAGATCAGCCAACAGCAATGACGATAGTGAAAGCAACAGCAATGACGATAGTGAAAGCAACAGCAATGACGATAGTGAAAGCAACAGCAATGACGATAGTGAAAGCAACAGCAATGACGATAGTGAAAGCAACAGC
>JAPSGR010000042.1 GCA_031177355.1 Candidatus Nitrosocosmicus sp.
AGCTTTTATAACACATCAATAAATTTTTATTTCATGATCGAATTGGTAATTAGTTAATAAACGTGAGGTGATTACTCTATCAAGATTATCATAATATCACTAATAAATTACAACTACTTTTAGGACTGATACCTAAATTATTCGTATTTTATCTGCCATCACAATTGTATTAATATATTATGATTAAGTTCATCAAAATGACAGCGGATCAAAACTGTAAGATTATAAAGGCTAACAGATAGAATTAACAAGATGTCTGCTAATGAAGACATACGAAATAACATGGCAAAGTATGAGAAATTCAAAGGCGGAGAACCCGAGAAAGTAATGCTTTATCACAAACTTAAACTCGAAAACTTAAAGATAATTAGTGACAAGACCAATTATTTGGACATGGATACTGCTAAGATTCCAATAGTAGAATTTGTATGTGATAGGTGCAATTCAACTTTGGAAAATCAACATTATCCATCAAAATCAGATCTCTTCTGTTTAAATTGCAACCTGTCGTACCCTTAATTATTATCCAGTATGTAACAACTCATGACTATAAATCTAAATATAATTTAATCCTGTTTTTATTATTATATATTTTGTGTTAATAACGTTGAAGTTCTAAATATGAATGATTTGGATGAAAGGATCGCTCATACCATAATAAATATCAATTTCAATTGATTAGTATTTACCAAAGTGTTCACGAAGTG
Source organism: Candidatus Nitrosocosmicus sp. (assembly GCA_031177355.1). Taxonomy (GTDB): domain Archaea; phylum Thermoproteota; class Nitrososphaeria; order Nitrososphaerales; family Nitrososphaeraceae; genus Nitrosocosmicus. The sequence continues at coordinate 708 of JAPSGR010000042.1, forward strand.
AGGGAGCTACTTGTGTACTTATTAACTTTGTAGCCTGCATTAGTTTCTCGTATGGTAACGATCCTGGATTCATCATAAATGTGAATCTAGAGATACCACCAAGTGCTTTGCTGTGTCTAATGATCTTTTCGACTACCTCATGAGGATTACCTATGACTAATGCTCCTTTTGAACTACGCTGAATCTCAAACCTATCATGTGTCATTTTAGGCCAACCTCGCTCTTTTCCAATTTCCGTCATAGTATGAGCATAGCCTGGAAAAAAATCATCTATCGCCTCTTGAGTTTTGTCTGCAACGTATCCCAATGAATGTATGCCCACTTTTAATCTGTCAGGCGAATGTCCTGCTCGTTTACCTGCCTCCCTATACAGATCAACAAGAGGGCGAAATTGATGTGTACTCCCTCCTATAATCGCAACCATCAGAGGAAGTCCAAGGATGCCAGCACGTACAAATGATTCTGGAGTTCCACCAACACCTATCCATATAGGTAATGGGTTTTGTAAAGGTCTGGGATATACTCCTTGCCCGTTAAGATTTGGCCTATATTTACCGGACCATGTTATATACTCATTATCACGGATTTTTAATAACAAATCTATCTTTTCTTCAAAAAGTGAATCATAATCCTTCAACGATAATCCAAAAAGAGGGAACGCTTCGATAAATGAACCGCGACCCACAACCATTTCGGCTCTGCCTTTTGACAGCACATCCAGAGTTGCAAATTCCTCAAACAATCTAACTGGATCTGCAGCACTTAAAACAGTTACAGCACTAGTAAGTCGTATATTACTGGTACGTGCCGCAGCTGCGGCCAATATAATTACAGGGGCAGAATCCAAGAACTCTCGGCGATGATGTTCTCCTACTCCAAAAACATCTAATCCAAGTTGGTCAGCTAATTCTATTTGTTTTATCAATTGTTGCAGACGCTCGGCCGGGCCAACGGATAGGCTAATGTCATCATGAGCAGCTGCAAAGCTATCAATCCCTATTTGCATTCAGTTACACTGTGAAAGTTAATTATTTAAGGACTGTAATGGTGATCCACAGGTACCCGCAGACGGACAATTACACTCAGGTTGTCGTTAAATTTATCGATTATTTCACTGTAAGCATATTACGTTTATTATATATTCATTTTTTAATTTGTAAATCATGAGTTTGCAAAGTAAACAAAATCTCTAATTTAATAGCCAGTCATATTTAAGTGGGAACAAAAAATAATTTGGTTTTAAAGGCAAGTCTATAGACAAATTTTTTTACTTTGACATCTTTGAGAATGTTTCTGCAGCAGCATTTTTAATTTCTTCTTCACTAAGATCTTTCACACGCGTTGATATTGACCAAATATGTCCAAAGGGATCCTTAATACTTCCATGCCTGTCTCCCCAAAATTGATCTGTTACAGGGTACAAAACTGTAGCACCTTCTGAAACTGCAAGATTAAAAGTTTTGTCTACATCCTCAACATATAAGTACAAAGAGATTGGACTGCCGCCAATGCTAACTGGTGATAGACACTTCATTTCTGGAAATTCATCTGATAACATGATTTTGGAGTCACCGATCTCTAGTTCTGCATGAGCTACAGATTTGCCGTCTGATGTCATCATGGTACCTTTATCTTTTGCATCAAAAACTTTTTTATAGTATTCTATTGCTTTCATTCCATCTTTTACGACCAGTGAAGGTGTAATTGCATGATACCCATCAGGAATTTTCTTTATTTTGTCCATGTATATTTAGAATAGTCAACTTGGATTTATGATAGCTTGTCAAACATATTTTACCTTTCTTATGGGATTTAATTGATTAATATATGGTATATAAATATTACACTGCGTAATTACGTAATTATACCTTTTTTTACTTAATCAACATTACCAGAATTTAATAACAGTTAACTGCCTTAATTCAATTAGGATAAACCATATTACTATGTATTAGAATTAATATTATATAGTTATATATAAAGATAATATATATCTGTCAAGGTCAAATTATAGATTTTGTTTGAGGTGCTCTGTACCTCGTCGTGCATTATCTTCTTAAACTAAAATCTGCTCCAATCTATTCATCCAATTGAAGATATTATGGATTATATAAGATTTATCATCAGATTTAATAATTACTATCCTTCAATTAAGAATATTATACATCGATCAAGAGTTAGCCTTTTTGGTCTGTATCGGTCAATATAATTGCGCTCTTGTGGGTGAGCTACCTACTGCAATTGAGAACGGCAACAGAGACAAGTTTCAATAACAAAGGATAGTATATCATTGGGTTTTACGATCCTGCCAGATCATCAACTTATTCATCAAGCTCAATGAACAAATTTTATATACTATCCTTTGTTATCAATAATTAATTTATGTTTTCTTTCCTTTTTTATTTTGATTCAGAAGATTTCTAGATCAGTATTAATTACCAAGCATTCTAATTTTTTATACTTTGGTTCATTATCTGATATAATTGGTTACTAAATCAATTATGTAAATCATAAAAGAAATTTTAAGCACAAGATGAAAAAGGTAATTGAGGGAATTCTGCTGGAATGACGAATCGACAATCGCCATACCACAAAGTAACAAATCACATTACAGTATCATCTATTGATGAATACACAACAAGAATGAACAAGTCGGAGGAAAAGATATAATACCGAAACTTCCGTTCCAAACATGTTTGGATAGATTATGATTTTTAATTTATGAAGTATCAAAAAATGTTATTTGCAAGGATATGTAAAGGATATGATAAATACTCTTTTTGAAAAAGGCCTCTGAGCTAGTAACTATATAAGGGATCAAAGTTATCCTAATATATAATTTCGAAAAATGCCTTTGCTATTGAAATTTAAGTTTATTCTATATATTAATAATTTTCGTTCAGTGGGTAATATCGCTTAATATCACTAGCCTTTTGCATCTATAGATATTACTAAAAGTTAATAATGATACTATTTAGGAAAACCGTTATTTGACTTGCTATAAATCATATTGAAGTAAAAAATTTGTTGATAATAGCGTTTATTGGAGATGAACTAAATTTGTATTTCTGTTCTAGTTCCATCTTCATTATACCGATATACTTTTCCATCTTCTTCTCCTAAAGTTTTTTTATGTGTACCATCACAAAATGGTTGATTATTGCTTAACCCACACATACAAATCCATTTGCTGACACCTTCGAATTTCACCTCAACTGGTCTGTTATCCACTTTTTTGACGTATCTTGCCATATTATATTCAAAGACAAAGCAAGTTATAAAACATTCTCAATTATAAAATATACCCATATGTATATTGATTGAGATTGGAATACCACAACATGAGATAATATTCCTACATATCTGTCAGGATCTAATATTTTAAGATAGACTTTTACATAAAAGGATCTAATGGACTATAATTTATAGAACAACATATTAACTAATTCCCTTATCTTGATTAATTTGATTTGCAGAGTTAGTGGTGTTCTTCTTTCTTTCGAAATTCCAATCGCGATTGTAATTTTCACTTTTCAAATTAAATCCTTTAAATATATCAAAATAGGTTTGTTTAATTTTATTTTGTCTTTCAATATCAGATTGTATCCATAAAATATCAAACATCGATGCTGACGATGATACCCTTGCATCTTGTATAAAAAATGATATTACTGGGGATATTTCTTCTTTGGAAAGTATTTGGTTTTTACTATCATATTTTGCTTCTGCCAAAACGACGTTATCTACAATTATTGATATATGCGAGTGAGGAACTCTTTTTGAGAAGAAATTAGTATTAATAATCAAGTCTTGAGCTAATTCTTTTAGTTTATATCTTATTTCGTCCTTTAAAGCATTTTGATCCTCTTCAACATGAATAAGGATTTTTACAGTCACTTCCTTCACTAGCATGGTTGAAATGAAATAAAGTAATTTGCTATCGTAGAGGCTCCAAAATAGCTCAGTAGTAGGAATCAATATTAATAATTGGTCAACACATGATTCGACAATACGAAAAAGTATCTTTGACGGATTGACATTGGAATCAACATAAGATTTTGCTTCATTTTCCAAAATGATCTCTTTTACAGATTTTTCAATTTCTATTATCTTTTCTCTAGCTGAAATTGAATTTTTCCACAGATTTTCAAATAAAAGAGATTGTTGTTTAATGAAATTCTTGTTTTCGATATAATAAAAATCTACTAGTTTATCCAATAATTCGAATTCATTGATGGATTTTGTGGGCTCATTTTCAGGATAGTGACTAAAACAAAAAGTTTGTTCATTAGTAATGCTACAGCCCTCTAATTTATCTGAATTTTTCACCTCAACATATTTCATTAATTTCTTCAAATAGCTGATATTAGATTGAATCACTTTGGTTGCAATTCTTACTGGAACATTATTTACTTTTAGTTTCTTGATAAGCGACATAAATGATGAATTGTCCACTAAATGGCATAACCAATCATTATCTACCATTATTTCTAAATATAATCTACTATTAGCAAAAATCTTAATTATTAGAGCAATGGTTTCATCAATTGTTTGAACTAAATAGATTGGCTTATTACCATAACCTGATGACATTCGCTGGAGTCCATAATTTAACACCTTTCAACAGAATATAAGATTATCCCTGGAGTTTTGTCATTTTCACTAGTATTATCAGAAATCTTCGAAGTTAACAATAGATTTATCAACTTATTGTACTAATCTCTTTAATTAATACTAATGGCACTATTAGTAACTACACTAAGGTTCATTAAGCGGTAAATTTCAACGATTGGTTTCCTGTAGCCATATTTACCTCGGTTATCCATTCACATTCAATATCGACCTTATTATGGTGTTTAATTACTGCTTCCTTATCAGGAGCACTTAGCAAACAAAAACAGACACCTGCTTCCATGTTGTAAAAAAGGTTAACATGTGTTACTCCAAATTCGTCTGCGGGTGCATTCACTAGCTCTTGGAGATTTTCTTCTTTAAATGGCACTTTATGAACATCAAGGAAAATAGCCATACAAGATTTAATGAGTATAGATATAAAAACATTCATACGAGTATTTTTTTAGACATAGTTTATATTTCACAGTAAGAGGATTTGAATATTAGTTGTATAATTACAATACCACCTATAACGAAATGTGAACAGATATATCAAGATATTTTGGCTATAATTTGAATTTATTGTCAAAGTTCTAAATATTGTAGTTACTTATGACCTTTGCATATCTAAAAATTTTTGTGGAATTTCAGCTGTACCTGCAGATTCATTGTAGAGAGAATAAACATCAATGTTTTGATTATGTTTTATATTATAAGATCCCAAATAGTGAATATCTTCTTTATAATAATCATCGAGATTAAAAAGATCTTTTGCTATTCCTCCTTCGATCAGAATATGATCCTTATCTCCTAAATCCATCACTCTTCGAGCAAGAATTATTCCAGGACCCCATAAATTCTGATTATCATTTAGATCATTCACAATAAATACATGACCCGATCCAATGCCTATGCGTACATGAATAAGAAATTGATTAGTAGAATTTGAATTATGTATTCTAAGTTTTTTGTGTAATTCCATGCTAAGCTCTACAGGAAGTTTGGGATCTGTAAGGAATCCAATTGCCATGCCATCTCCTGTGGGAAGGATTTTCTTGTCTCGATCCTTCTTATAAGAATCACACGTATTAATAAAATTATTTAATATTTGAATTTTTTTTATTTGATTTTTAACTGATAAATAAGGATCTGATAATCCCACAATGTCTATAAAGAAGAAATTTGCATATAATATCCCTGACGACCCAAACTCGGTAATTTTATTATTTCCATAAAAGCTAATTAATTTCATATAAGTTTTTAAATGGTCCTGATGAAAAGCAAGATCCTGGTAGAATACAGGAGACTCGCTAATTTGTTCCTTACATAATGTACAAATCAAACTAGCTTCATAGTCAATGGAAGTAATTATATTATTGTTATCTAGTACATAATTTATCCATTCAGATTTATAAGCATTATTTCCATTTATAGAAACTAATCGTATGTGCTTGATATCTTGAGATGAATTGGAAGGTAATTTACTTTCAAATATTCCATCAAATAAGTGTTTAGTCTTGTTAGCGAACGAATCTGATTCAAGATCGCCAGTATCAATTGTAAATATTGAATTTATTTCACGATTCTTGAGGAAAAAGGTCAAACTAGTAACGAACCTCATTACATCCAGAGCGTTAAAATTTTCTAAAAAATTAGTTAGAGAGCTTAGTATCAAATATACTGGTTGCCCAAGATGAGAGTTAACTAATTTTTTAATTGCTTCAATAAGATTAAATAATGCTTGTCTATCATCTCCTTCTATGTTTTCGAATCCATCTAAAATGTACGGGTTCAAAACTTTTAGGTTAGAATTTAAATTCTCTTGCTCAGAAAAATAAATGTTCTTGTATCTCTTTTCTATGAAAGAGGAACTTACACAAATACAGAAAGCCCCGTCTTTTAAGCCATTTCGAAGAAAGTTATTGCAATAGTGAATCTTTCCCGAACCTTTAGGACCATAAATTAGATAAACACCAATATCATGATTTTTGATATTTTTGGATAGTATACCCTCGGCTGGGAAATGTTTCATCTAACAACATTACAATAAATACATATTTCTCTATTTCCATTAACAGGACAGTTATTTAGTATTCTGTTCGCGCAACGTTATATATGGCCTCAATGCATTATTCAATTTTCTTTGATAATTCATTAATTTTTTGGGTGAATGGATGGTTAGGGCTATTCAATACGGTCAGGTATTCTTGTTTTTCAAATTGTATATCACAATAACATGGAAGCGTCGCGATTACATCCATTTTAAGTAATCTCTCCAAATTTTTTATTGCTTCAGTCTGTTCTTTGAGGATCAAATTAAAGGGAGAGTTCATTTCGTAACTTGAACCAGCTGAGCTAGAAGAAGATGGAGGTTCGCAATATCCCGCAATCCGGTTCAGGAGAAGATAAGACTTGCTTCCGTAGCTTGTAAAAGCTCCGTAGACATCCATAGCCATATGCTTTGTACCTTCAATATCTATATTATCCATTTTTAGAGATAAAACGATCTCGTCAGATATTGCCAATGAATTAATCGACCAATATCTGATACCAGGACTAGTATCTAAAATTATAAAGTCATAATCAGTTTCCGTGTTTCTAGTTTCCTTTATAAATAGCATCTTTTTTAGTGATTGTGATTTTGATGATTCCTTTCTCACTGCTGAATCTAGATCAGTAATTTCTTGTTTTGATGGGTTAGAAAATATAGCATGAAGTGAGCCATATGGATTTTTTGCTTTATCTCCCAATTTATATTCTTTCAAAACATGGGTAAAATCATAAATGGAATCCGAGAAAGTAATTTTATCATTTAAATAATCATTAATCCATTTTTTGGGCTGGATATTGAAATATACATATAAACTTGGAGCATATACATCCATATCAATAAGTAAAATATTGTAACCCCTTGAAGCCAAATGTGCAGAAAGGTTTACCGCTAAGGTGGTTTTCCCTGTTCCACCCTTATAGGAATGAAATGCTATGACTTTTACCACTAATTTAAATTTTAGAATTAATTATTTTAACTTTTAGTAAACAATCACAAATGAATCAGAGAATTAATCAGCTATTAGTATAGAGAATTGGTGAAAGAAAAAAGTAATTTGATCGCTAAATAACCGATATTAATGATAAAGAAATAAACGACAATGAAGCTACTCATTCGATTAGTTAGCCAGGTGTTGTACTTCAACCTAATACACATTTTAGACAAGTCGAATATGAGTAATGGTTGGTTAAGTCAAATGAAAAAATGACTTTACTTACTATAATTGTAATCTTTTTTGGTGTACTTTCATTGCTAATTCCTTTATTTATATTTGAGAATGCTAGAGGAGACCCTTGTACGAATATCTCATCAGTAATTTTTATCATGAATTTCATAAATTATCATTTAGAGGTCATCTAATAATAAAATAAATCTGACAGAGGAGTTATTTATTTCACAAAATATACGTTAATGTTATAACAAATTATTCAATCACTATTAATTTTATCTGTGTATCAATCTCAATGAGAATACCACATTCTTATAGAATATTATGTTGAAAATATTGAGTAACGTTATAATATCTATGAGTTTGTATATCATATTAGTAACTTGCGCTCTAAACATATGGAGTTGAATAGTCTTCTTTTGATTACGTTGGTAGATATTATAGAATATAGAAGGGTTAGGGGTATTGGAAGAAGGAGGGTTTTATTAGAAAGAGCAAAAGAGGAGTTACATACACTGTTATGTAGCTTTAGATTAGTAATAAAGGCTACAATTATGACATATGTTCACAATTACACAATACCAATCTTATAAATAGATGAAACAAATCACATCATGAGTAGGTTATTCGTACCTAAAATGATGCCAATATTACTATAAACTAATAAACTGGATAAAGCATAAATAGGATTTATTGGCTTTATTCTCGGTTGATAATACAAAATCCTGAAAGGTAATATTAGTCCTTATTGATACTTTATAGTTTTTATCAGGTGAATAACATTGGCTACAAAATATTATATGAAAAATATTCGCAGATAGTTTGAATACCAGCAATTACCCTTAGTGAATAGTATACATCGAGGATTAATTATAAATAATTATTTCAATTCCGAAATTAGGAGTAATTAAAACAAGTATATTCTCAATGGATCCATTTATTATTATAATCAGATTTGTAAAAGCATAGTAGTATTGCTCACCCTTACATTAAATAACATCAAATATCCATTTTAATCCCAACCTATAATATATTAAAAAAATTTGTCACAGATACAGAGCATGTTATCTTTAATTTAAGAAAATTTTATTGTTCTAAAATTATATATTTATAAATGATCTGAAAATCAATAATTTTATTTACTATTGGGATATATTTAATTGATGAGCGAATCAACCAAGTTTAATTATTCAATAACTAGAGAGAATTCAGTTAATAATTTTCTTAAGGACCTATTAGAGGACAGGATTGAATTTGATTATTCAAAAAGTATCAAAGATGATAAAAATGAAGTTTTTAACGCTGCAATGGATCTAAAAGAAAAAATAATACCATATCTATCTGTAGAAAAAGACTATGCCAATAAAGATTATCACAAACTCCAAGAAAATATTTTTTCATGCTATTTAAGCCTAAAAATTTTTGGAGTAATCCGTCCAAAAAATAGTTAAATATCATGAAATCTTATTATTTTATTTTAGGATTATGTCTTGTAGATGTGATTATTACATTATTACATAATAATGCTAAAACCATTTTATTATTCAGTTTAAGCATTTAACATTAAAGTATAACATTTATCTATACACCAATATTATTATGATAGATTTTTCGGGTGTTGAAAATGAAACCAAAGCATTTCTAGAAAAAATACAAAAAATCTCTGGTCCTCCTCTTTACAAAATGTCGCCTGATGCAGCCCGGAATGTATTATCAAGTCTTCAATCCGGATCAACAACAATGACAGTGCCATCAGTTGACATACAGGATCATGTTATTTACGGCAGCAATGGTAAGAATATATCCATAAGGATTATTAGACCGGTCAATAGTGCTAGTAAGACTTTACCTATAATAATATATTTTCACGGTGGTGGTTGGATACTTGGCGGAATAGACACTCATGACAGGCTCATAAGGGAATTATCTAATTCAGTTAATGCAGCATTAGTATTTGTTAATTATAGTAGATCACCTGAGGCAAAATATCCGGTAGCTTTGGAAGAAGCTTATGATTCATTGAAATGGATTTTTGAAAATGCAAATTCATTCAGTTTGGATCCCACCCGATTAGCCGTTGCTGGAGACAGCGTTGGAGGCAATATGGCAACTGCTGTTACCATGATTGCTAAAATACATGGGGGACCTAGAATTCTTTACCAAGTTTTATTTTATCCTGTTACCAATGCAAATTTTGATACACAATCTTATCAAGACTATCAAGACGGTTACTTCTTGACTCGAGAGGCAATGAAATGGTTTTGGGATAGTTATGTTTCAAACAAAACAGATCTAAAGGAACCAACGGTTTCTCCATTATTAGCCTCTATAGAACAGCTTAGTGGTCTACCTCCTGCACTTGTAATTACAGGCGAGTTTGATGTCCTTAGAGATGAAGGAGAAGATTATGCACATAAATTAATGGATGCGGGAGTAACAGTTACTGCTTGCAGATATCACGGGACTATTCATGACTTTGTAATGCTAAATGAGTTAGCAAAAACGCCGGCGACAAGAGGTGCAATTGAACAAGCATCTCATAAGCTGAGAAAAGTACTATGGGAGGAGGAATTTTGATAATTTTAGAGATAATAATCTAATATTCTGCAAGAATGAATAAAAAAGTTAACGGAACTCCATGTTTCCATGCCAACAATTGAATCCATATATGGCATAATTAATAAATTACAATTACGATTTTTATAAATAGAGCGACATTCTCTAGATGAGATTGCATAATGTCAATTCATGCTCAAATTTCTAATACTGAAATATTATATATTGGAAATACAAGGATCGAACTTTAAATATTAAACAACGTCTAAGAACAAAATACATTGAATCAAGTATCACATGATAATCATTTTGAACCTCATATTAAGGAAAGTAATTACATTAGAGATGTCGTTTTTGGTTTTGGTGATGGAGTCAATACTTCATTAGGGATAGTAGCAGGAATAGGAGGTGCAACAGTTGGAGTAGATATCGTCATTTTAGCAGCGATGATAGGTATGTTTACCGGAGCCAAGGCTATGGCTGTACAAAATTATCTTGCAGTTAAATCACAAAAAGAGATTTTAGAATCGGAAATTAAAAGAGAAGAATATGAGATTGAAAATAAACCTGAAGATGAAAGAAAAGAGATTGAAATGATCTATAAAGAAAAAGGTTTTACAGGAGAGGAATTGAACATGGTTGTTAATACAATCACATCAAATAAGAAAGTCTGGTTAAAGACGATGTTAACAGAAGAACTGGGACTAAATTTAGAGATTATAGGTAGTCCACTCAAAGGCGCCATAGTTATGTTCATATCATTTTTGATAGGCGGAATTTTACCAATATTACCATATTTTATGGTTAAAATTGGGTTGATTAATAATTTTGCAGCTTTAATGGTAGCTATATCTATTAGTTTGATCTCATCTTTTGTAATAGGTGCTATCAAGGGCAGATTGGCAGAAAAAAGCTGGATAAAAGGGGGTTTAGAAATGTCCCTATTGGGAACAGGTATAGCATTACTTGGATATGGAATAGGATCTGAAATGAATAACCTAGGAGTAGTCAACTTTGACTGATTTTATATTCATGTTAATTGATAGTATTAATAATCACTGAGCATATCTTTTCTTCAACTTTTTGGCTAATTTCGGACCTATTTTTGGAATTGATGCTAGCTTTGATTCAGAGACAAATAACAAATCGTTAGGGACATGGATTCCAGCAGTGTAAAGAGATCGTGCTCTAGCTCTGCCTATATCTTTGATCTGTACTAGAGGGACAAGATCACCTTTTACTCCATGTTTAATTCTACTTTCGAGCGAAAAGATAATAGGCAATAGATCATTTCGCTTAAGCAATTTAGAAATTTCAAATAAAGATGCGATCAACCATTGTGATACTTCGGCTATCCTATGAATATCACCGGGTTCAACTCCAACTCTTTCATTAATCCTTTTTTCGGTCGATTCATTAATCCATTCATACAAAGTCCAAAGACTACGGGAGCAGTCCGTTATATCTACATCTGTAAAAAATTCATCATAGTTGTTATAAAATAAATAACTGAATTCTTCGATATCTTGTTTTCTAAAGGAAAGTTTAGGGTAAAAGTCTGGACAAGTAGTAATTACATGAAGAAAACCGAAGACATTATTTATATTGACAGATCTCGGTTTTATATTGTTAATAATATTTCGAAATGATACGGCGGTTTCGGGGTTAAGATATAAGTTCGAAATTAATTTTCCAAATGCAGTTACATGATACGCATTGTTTTGCAAGCGAATTAAATCCTCGTCTATAAAATAATCCAATGATGAATCGATTTGATTAAAAAGTGATGCATTATTTTTATCTTGAAAAGAATGAAATGTTTTGGAAAATAGATCATAGATATCATCAAGACTAATTCCATTAAATGAAGCAATTACTCCAAGTAAATGTATCTTAATAGATGTAATATTTCCGAGTTTTGAGGTTAGAGGTTCAGGAATTCCCAAAATGTAATGGTCATATAATTCCTCATGCGATGTTCTTGAATCCGAAATAATTATGGATTCCCCATAAGTATCATATTTTGGTCTTCCTGCCCTGCCACAAAGCTGTTTATACTCAAGTACGCTTATAGGAACTGAGGTACCATATACAAAATCATATCTAGTAACATTTGTTATGATAACTCTTCGTGCAGGAAGATTTACACCTGCAGCCAACGTCGGTGTAGCAAATAGAGTTTTTATTATTCCATTCTTAAAGGCTTCCTCTACAATGCCTCTACTAGAAAGACTCAATCCGGCATGGTGAAACCCTATGCCAAAAGATATTAGATTTGATAAATTCTTTGTCAAATCAGTGTCATCACCCTCTTCCAAAATCTGTTTAGAGACTTTTAAGGCATTTTTCTTTTCTTCTGATGATAAGGCTTTATATGCAATATCTGAAACTTTCTTAGCCAGCGAAACTGCACGTTTTCTTGTTTCAACAAAAACGAGATTTTGTCCTTTATTATTTAAAGAATCCATTATTAGATCTATGGTCATTGACGTACTATCTTTACCGGATTCAGAAATATTTATTTTGGAATTATTATTGTAATAGATAATTCCATCTGAATATACACCTTCTATTAATTTTGTTGGTCTCCAAGAGCTTTCAACTAATTTTGATTTGAGCCACGTGGCGATCTCAACCCCATTAGTAATTGTAGCACTTAAGCCAAGGAGTTGAGAGGATGAATAGTATTTTTTTATTTTGGTTAAAACCATTTCTAAGACCGGTCCTCTTTCCTGATCACTAATTAAATGAATTTCATCAGAAATAAACAACCCTACATTGGCAAGCCATGAAGCATTATGTCTTAGTATCGAGTCAATTTTTTCATTGGTCATAATTATTATGTCGGAAGAACTTAGATCGGTATTTGAGGTATTAAAATCGCCTGTACTAATCTTTACCCTTACCTTTTTAGAAAATATGCCAGATTTATCTACAGAAGCGAACTCCAAATATTTTTCATACGCTAACGCCCTTAATGGCGTTAGATAAATTACCTTTTTATTTTTTTCTAATGCTTTAATGGCAGCTAATATAGCAATTAATGTTTTCCCGCTTGCAGTCGGAGTAGTGATCACTATGTTAGAATCATTTAATAACCCATTATCAATGGCCAATTGTTGAGGAGGATACAGTGAACTATAACCAAGGAATGAAAGATAAGATGAAATCTTGTCATCACTTAACTTCAATTGCATATATAAATACTGTTAAGTAATAGCATTGCATATTAAATTCTTTCATTAACAAGTAAATCAAAATTTAGAAGTAAGATTGAGACAATAAGAAAAGACTAAAAAATCATCGAAAAGAGAATCAAAATTCGTTTAGCAAGATCAATCAAATCATATTTTACTATTTGAAATTGCAATTATGTCTGGTAAACTCAATCATTAAAATAATTTTAATGTTATTATAATTTAATCTTAATCTTATTAACAGTTAATAAGAAATGTTTATATAATTAATAACTATCATAAAATTGATATGCAGAATAAATATACATGCCTAATCTCTATTTGTTTTGTCATAGTAACTATGACCATTATATCTTTATTTATTCAAAATTCCATTGCAACTGCTAACTCAATACAAAATAGTAATAGCACAAATGCTTCTTACCCAGATAAACCACAATCGATTTCTCCTGGTGATACTAATTAGAATATTGCATCATTTTATCCAATATATAATTTTATTAAAAAGCTAGGCATGGACAAAGTTAATGTTTCAACTATAATACTCATTGATGTAGAGCCTCATGATTTTGAGCCGACTTTAAAGCAAATAATCGAGTTACAGAACGCGGATCCGATCTTTATTACACAGCTGGTTTCGAAAAGATGATAAACAAAATTACAAGTCCAAATATTGTAAATTCATGCAGGAATATTACAATAGAAAACCCGAACTCCAATCCTAATTCACATATCTGGCTTGATCAAATAGTGGTAGAATCCATAGTAGAAGTAACAAATAATAAATTGGTGTCATTGGATCCAAATATTACGGCATATTATCAAAAAAATCTAATGGAATTTGAGAAAAATTTGGAAGCGCTCAATTCCAATATTAAGAATAATTTGACTAATTGTACCTTGAATGACTTAGTTGCTTTCCATGACGCTTTTGGCTATCTTTCAAAAAGAAATCGATTGACACAACATGTTATTAGCGGTGTATCACCTGAGGTGGATTTCAGTCCTCAAAAGTTATCAGAGTTCATAAAATTACCAGAACATTTAGGTGTAACTAATATATTTTCAGAAGATAATATTGAACCTAGACTTTCGAGTACTATGGCTAATGAGATAGGGAAAAAGTCTTGATATTAGGCCTAATTGAAATGATTACCAAGGAAGAACATGATTTAAAAAAAAGACCATTTCTCAAAAATGTACTATTATCTAAACAGTTTAGAAATAGAACGGATGTAAAAATATAGGATTTATGAAAATAAAACAACTGAAGAGTAAATGATAGAAATATTCCAATTCGAGTTTATGCAACGCGCCTTAATATCTGGAATAGCTATATCTATTAGTTGTTCTTTAATCGGGTTGTTTCTAATATTAAAGAGGTTTTCTTTATTTGGCGACGCAATGTCTCATGTAGCCTTTGGCGGTATAGCATTGGGATTATTCTTAAAATCTAACCCCATTTGGGTATCGTTGATTGTTTCAATAATTGGAGGATTGTCAATCATAAAACTGAATTCTAATAAAAGGATCTATGCCGATTCATCAATTTCTGTTTTACTATCCTTAGGGTTGGCCTTGGGGCTGGTACTAATCAGTTTATCGGGAGGATTTTCTATTGACATTACAAGCTATCTCTTTGGAAGTATATTGTTAGTTAGTATTGACGAAACGATTACTACACTATTTCTCAGTATTATTGTTATTGCATTTATACTCTTTTTTTATAAACAATTGATATATCTTGTGTTTAACGAGGAACAAGCTATAGTGAATGGGATTAATACGGTTGTGTTAAACATCTTATTTATTACCTTGGCCACAGTTGCAATAGTGATATCAATCCGATTGATAGGAGTCTTAATGGTTTCATCGCTTCTTATTATTCCTAATGTTTCTTCGTTATTGCTAGGGTATGGTTTTAGAAAGACTATAATATTATCCATATGCTTCTCTTTATCGTCAGTGATATTGGGAATCATACTAGCTTTTGAATGGAATATTACACCTAGTGGTATGATAGTAATAATGGCTGCAGGAATATTCTTTGGAGCTAATCTATTAAAACTGTCCGCATCAAAGTTAAAGGGCCGGTCATCTAGAAAGGTAACGAGCTCTTGAATCAAAGATTTATCCTGCTACTCGATATTATTATTTACCTGTTTAACTAGTATAATTTTTAAAGAAACGGAAGTTGGAATGAAAACAACATTTGTCTTTGTACTTGTTTCTTTTTCATTAACTATTAATTCTACAACAGTTTTAGCAAAAGAGGAAAATGACACTCTTCATAGAAAGGATCAATTTTGGAATAAAAAATATATCCAACTAAATTAGATGACTGAGAGTGGTTTGTCAACAGGTCCAATCCAATAATGATCCGAATGTAACGTTTACTTTTTAATCCGCCACTATCAAAACAATATAATGGATCTTGGAAAATGCGAGATGAAAAAATACGGATTTATGTAGATACTTTAAATGGATCAAAAGAATGGAAAATATAGAAGTTACAGGGATATGTCAAAATAGATTCGATCATAAATCCTCGGAAAGGTATTATAACTGATGTAGACTGGGTTTTAAGGACGGATGAACACAATGAGAATTTTCCTTGCCATTGTTTATCTCTGCATGGAGGAATTTATCCAGATGGTTCTGCAACATGGAAAAAAGAAATTTGGTTTACAGGAGGATATACAAAGGAAAAATCCGTACCAAAGATAACTGACTCATTGTTGAACAGATGGATCGGTTGGAAAACCGTTATTTATAAATTAATAATGACTCAGCAGTAAAAATGGAATCATATTTGGATAACTCAAACTCCAATCATTGGATAAAGGTTTTTGAGGTTACAGACAATGGAAGATGGTTTGCCAATAGTTTTGACAAAATTTTTTACAGTGTAAATTGTGGGATCTAAAGATCACATAGTTTTAAATTCGGGACCTATTGTTACATTTCGTGGCGATAATGTAGTGTTAAACTTCAAAAATTTGAGTATTCGAGAAATAGAACCAATAAAAAATTAATAAACTTATTCAAGTATCATCATAACTTGGAGAAAACAAATATTATCAGACATAATAATAAGAAACATTGCCAATTGTAAGCATTTCACTGAACGAAAGTATAATCCAAGAACTGGACAAACTGCAAAAGTTCTTGGGTTTTTCAGGCAGATCAGAAATAGTAAGGGCCAGTGTTAGAAACTTGCTTCTTGAA
>JAPSGR010000043.1 GCA_031177355.1 Candidatus Nitrosocosmicus sp.
AATAGCAACGAAGACAGTAATAGCAACGAAGACAGTAATAGCAACGAAGACAGTAATAGCAACGAAGACAGTAATAGCAACGAAGACAGTAATAGCAACGAAGACAGTAATAGCAACGAAGACAGTAATAGCAACGAAGACAGTAATAGCAACGAAGACAGTACTCTTAAACTAGAGGAACTGCAATCAGTAATGAGTGCAGTTTTTAGTTAAGTTTGAGTATACTTTATTTAGAATTAATCAAACATTCTAAAATTTTAAACATATTTCTGACCTCATGAGACGGGCCTTTAATATCCAATTTGATAGCGCCATTTATTGATATTTTTGCCAAGTTTAATAGTCCTCCTTTCTCCTTATACTCTAACCCCTCGAGTCTTTCGATTCTTTCACAAATTACATCCTCAGATTTATTTATTATACCACGTTCTCGATATAACACAATCCTTTTATTAGTAATAAATAAATCGTATTTTTTGTTTGCATACTCGATATCTCTCCGGCAGATGAATTTAACTTGTTCTTCTGGAACCAGGAAGTCTCTTAGAGGCATTTGTAGTTTTCTCAGAAATAGACTATATATCGAATTTAGTCTATGCTTTTAACCTTATTAGTAATTAAATTTTAGCTACTTTTAGAAAGAAAAGCACTGGATAAAAACTGATAGTGTGATAGGTTTTTAACCCTCATTAGGTACCTCCACTTTTTGTCAGTTCCAGTAGAAATTCCTATCCGGGTTGATTCAACTACTATAAAATTGTGGTAGCGACTTAATGGAGAAGAGTCTTCAATATATATATGATTGTTATTTTTTTTATCTCCAATATCTAGATTATTGTGCTTTTTAGTAATCTTAAATGCTTGAGCCAACTTTCCCGGACCTGTTGTGAGATTTGAAATATTATTTGTTTTCCTAAATATTTTCATTAAACCGATACCTTCCAATGGCTCAACAGATCGGATTAGTACTGCTCCCGCCCCGGTATCTCTACTCTTTGCAACAATGTTTAAGCAGAAATAATTGCCGTAGATGAAGTAAACATATAATTTGCCTACTTCCCCAAACATTGCCTCATTTCTTAAGGTTTTGCCTTTAAAAGCATGACTTGCTGGGTCATCAGTATACCCATAAGCCTCGGTTTCTGTAATTACTCCAGTCAATTTCTGATATTTTCCAAAAAAGTCAATATATCGAACAAGGACTTTTCCGATCAGGGATTGTGCCACTCTATATGTTTTATCCTCAAAATATGATCTTTCGAGTCTCAATACCTGTGTTAAAGTAATATAAGGTTTCTATATTTTTTTACCTATGGAATATAGAATCAAGGATATTTCTTTATCAGATCAAGGTAAAAAAAAAATTGAATGGGCAGAGTCTCATATGCCGGTGTTAATGTCTTTAAAGAAAAAATATGAAGAGTCAAAACCCTTAGATGGCCTCATTGTTGGTGGATGCTTGCACGTAACGAAAGAAACCGCAGTATTAACCAAAACTCTAGCGGCTGCAGGGGCAACAGTAGCTTGGTCTGGTTGCAATCCATTGAGTACGAATGACGATATTGCTGCATCATTAGTAAAAGATGAAGGCTTATCCGTATTTGCGAGCCGTGGAGTAACAAACAAAGAATACTATGACGATATTTATTCAGTATTAAAATTTAGCCCTGATATCACTATCGATGATGGTGCAGATCTAACCATCGAATTTCACAAGACCCTCGATAAGTACGGCAAAAATATAATGGGTGGAACAGAGGAGACAACTACAGGTGTATTACGGTTAAAAGCACTTGAAAACAATTCTAAATTAGGCTATCCCATTGTCGCAGTAAATGACGCAGAGACAAAGCATGATTTTGATAACGTATACGGCACAGGTCAGTCTGCATTGGATGGGATTATTAGAGCCACTAATGTGTTACTATCAGGGAAAACCGTTGTTGTAGCAGGGTACGGGCATGTAGGAAAAGGGATTGCTAGCAGGGCCAGGGGTTTTGGATCATCGGTAGTTATTACAGAAATAGATCCAATCAATGCATTGAAAGCGAGAATGGACGGATTCGTAGTAAAACCAATGGAGGAAGCTGCTTCAATAGGCGATATTTTCATAACATCGACTGGATGTAAAGACGTAATAACTGGTTTACATGTGGAGAAGATGAAAAACGGAGTATTACTGGCAAACGCAGGGCACTTTAATGTAGAAATCTCAATTGAAGATATTAAAAGACTTGCTCAAGATAGTAAAATTATAAATGATAATGTAGAACAATTTGTTTTAAAAAATAATACTAGAGTCAATCTGATTGGTGAGGGAAGATTAGTTAATCTGGTAGCCGCAGAGGGTCACCCTTCAGAGGTAATGGATATGAGTTTTGCTAATCAGTTCTTGTCAGTTTTACATCTTGTCAAAAACAAAGGAAGGTTCGAGAATAAGATCCACAAGATTGAAAGAGATCAGGATTTGTTGATTGCTAGCCTTAAACTGGAATCAATGGGTATAGCTATTGACAAATTGTCGGAAAGCCAGAATAAATACCTTAATGAATATGGTGAAGGTACCTAGATCTAAACTAAGGTATTCCGATCTAAACCAATGGGTTCCTAATTTTTCATCCTTAAATTTTTATAGAAAAAATTAGCAGCCAAAAGTTAATTAATCTTCTAGATTATCTCTAATGGAGAATTCAAATTTGGATGGGTAGTCTAGTCTGGTTAGGATACCTGTCTCACACACAGGTGGTCGAGAGTTCAAATCTCTCCCCATCCATTAATCTCGAACCCCCTATGTTGCCATATTAGGTAAATAGTAACATCAACACATACACTACAAATGTAATTGCAAGAAATATCTTTGTAACGAGGAATGATTTTTCCAATGCTTTCGAATAATCGTCGAATTGGTCGGTTCCCATTACCATGACTTGGCTCTCGGTTTTGTATATGTCAAACGTAGCTTTTTTTAGATATGCCTTAGCATTTGTCGCAAGAGAATTGAAAACATTAACTATTTTTGACTCAGATGTGATATCTCCAAGAGTGTAATAACCTTTTGTATTTCTTTTTCCTGATGTTGCATGAGTATCAGATGTACATATTTCTATTATTTTAAATCCTTGATTTGATAAGGACTCGGAAATTTTCTCCCTAATCTCGTTTTTCATATTATTTGAATCTATCCAGCACAACAAATAATCTTCGTTTTTGATTGAAATAACAAGTACACCAAATTGTCCCTGACCAAGATCCGGAAGTTTTTGTAAATCTTTACTTATTTGCTCATTGGTTTGGAAGGTATTAGCATATCCAACCTCAAATTCGAATTGTTCAGAATTAATCAGATCCTCAAGACATTTTTTACCTAATTTAATCAATGTTTGAATATCCTCGTTTTCTATTTTTACACCAAGCGAATTATGGGCGTCTATAATCATTATTTGCTCAAAACCAATCTGTCGGGCAAACTTCTCTAGCTCTGTTTTCACTTCTAATGGTATGTCTTCCATTCCACTAGGTGATTTTGAAAAGAGAATTACTACATTTTTTCCTATTGCAAATCCGCTGCAATTGCAATCGTTTCTTGTTATGATAATGGGTATGGAGCATTTATTACCTTCTTCAATGAGTTTAACCTGATTTAATGATTTTAAGTACTTCTCAACTTCTTTCTTGGAAGGTATATTAAGAGAATGGTCCGAAATACTATGCATTACCATTGCTGATTTTGAGTAAAATGTAAATATATCATATGGTAGATTACTTCCGCCAATTGGATTAAATGGCCCTGGGTGCAGCTCGGGTAAAACTACTGAAATATCTTTTTGATTTTCAGGTTTGAACTTTACAATGAGTGTGTTGACTACTTTTGGACTTGCTTTTGCTTCTGCAATTTTCTCCATTTCATCAGATTTATTTTCAGTCCAGGCAATTAAGAAAGCCTGTAAAATTTTAAACGCACTAGCAAAGTTAGGTCTCCCGATTCTATCAATAACTACTGTCCACATCACTCCGATAAATAAAATGACTGCACCAAACAAATAAACGGCAAAATTGGTATAAAAGATGTGATTGAAATAAAAAAAGGAAAATAATATAAATATAATTAAAGGCTGAATAAATGAAATTGGAATAGTCCTCTTTAACGAGGCACCAAACACGGATACAAAAATACCAATCCTGAGACCGATCGCCATAAACATACCCTGCAAAACAAAATTAATGTTAAGGCTATTAGTGTTGATAATGAATTCTGAGATAAATCCGCCTATTACTGTTAAAGTCCACAATAAATTTGCGAACGCAGAAACATGCAATACTTTAGAAAATCTGTTTAGAGGTGTTCCTCGGAGAGTAAGATAATCGAACACTAGTGTACAGGAAAATACTACGGCAATAATAGGAAAACTTATTAGGAAATCGGCGAGGGTATGTGGCGTTATAACGAAATTAATTAAGGCAACATTAGTGATTAAGCTTAAAATGGCTATTAGAAAAGAGAATTTTTCTGAAGAAGGATTTATGTTAGTAAAAAGCCATCTTTTATGAAGACTGGAAACACTATCAGATTCAAAATTACTCATTAATAGTCAAAAAAAATTAAATTGGCACCAAAATTTTTATCGCTACGGATATTGCAATCAATGCTCCTGCTATCCCTAAAATAATTTCTGGCTTTACTTTAATTCCTTTCGTCTCATCCTCAAAGAACCTTAACAAGCCTGCACTTGATGCAGGTAGCGGTGCGTTCTTTTTCGCCTTCTTACTCATATTTGGAAATCCTTACATTGGAAATAAATACATTACTGTCGTAAACAAATATCTCTATGTTATTTTGGTCCAAAACGATTAATTAGAAATTTCAGTTTGCTAATACCAGTTTGAAAAAGCTGCAAATAGGCGTTATAGGATACAATAGCGGTGGCTCCCTTCAAATAAAAAAAACCACTCTTGACTTGGCCTATGAGGTTGGCAGGGTGATTGCAAAAAAAAATGCAATTCTAATTAGTGGCGGGTTAGGGGGGGTCATGGAATATTCATGCAAGGGCGCAAAAGATCACGGGGGACTTACTATAGGGATAATTCCGTATGAAGATTCCAACCAAGCTAATAAATATTGCGACGCTGTTATTAGCACGGGCATCGGTTTGTCCAGAGACTTCATTGTTGCCCATTCATCTGATGGCATCATTTCAGTGGGTGGTGGCGTTGGAACTCTTATTGAACTATGTGTCGGATACATGACAAAAAAACCAATGGTATCTATTAGAAATAGCGGAGGAGTATCCGATATATATGGAGGTAAATTTTTGGATGAACGAAATAGAATATTGATAGAAACAATGGCAGATCCCATAGAAGCGGTAGATTTCATAATCTCAAAAATAAGTTCAGCACTAAAAAAGGGGTAATAATGGTTTAAAATATCTGCATGGAGAGTGGTCGACAATAAATCTTTTATATATTCGAACACAACTTTGTTCTATTAGATTTATCTGGATGTAAGATTTATACCTTTTACTTGAGGTCTTCAAGATATTTATGCGGATGATAAAAGTCGCCATACCTTCCTTCAAGGTCCTTTAGCCTATTTACAATCTTAATAGGACTTTGTTTTTTAACCAATTCAAATATTTCGGTTTTTAAACCCATTCCTAATTTCAGCGCATTATTTAGGTCTTCCAGAGTACACACATTGTTTTCAATCAACCAGGCGGCATTATTGGCTGCAACCCCAAGGATGGACGAAGGTTCATACTGAGTCGCCTTTTCGGGCGTTAGCTTTATCCTTTCATAATTCTCGCCCTTGTACTCATAGAAACCTCTTCCAGATTTTTGACCTAATTCCATTCCATCATACATTTCTTTAACTTTAGGATGCATTAGTAGTACTTTTTTATCTCTCAAATTCATTTCGTATGAAGCTTTATAAATTACATCTAGCCCAGTATAATCTGCTAACTCAAAAATTCCCATCGGAAAATCTAGTTTGAACTTTACTGCGGAGTCCACCATATCTTTAGAAACTTTATCTCTCTCCAATGCATATAATGCCTCATGCACAAGGGGAATGAATATTCTATTTACGATAAAGCCGGGTACATCTTTGTTGCAAATTACAGGACTTTTATTTAGACTTTTTACATAATTAGTTAGTTCCTTAACTATTATTTCATTAGTCTCTTTCCCAGGTATGACCTCTACTAACTTCATTAGTTGCGGTGGGTTAAAGAAGTGAACTCCTATAAAATTTTCTGGGCGATTTGTTAGCTGACTCAATTCGGTTATCGGTAAAGTGCTGGTATTTGAAGCAAATATTGTTTCTTTTTTTACTAGGTTATTCAATTCACCATAAACTTTTTCTTTCAACTTAAAATCTTCAGGTACTGCTTCAATGATGAGATCTGTATTATTTGTAGCAGCTTGTAAATCTACCATTGGGATAATGTTACTATAAAAAGTTTCTGCTTTATCACTGGTAATTTTGTTTTTCTCGGCTAATTTTTGAAGGGACCACTTGATTTTTTCCATTGCTTTATCCAAAAATTTTTGTTCAATATCTCTAAGGAAAACCTTGTAACCGGCCATCGCAGAAACTTGGGCTATTCCATGGCCCATAATACCTGAACCTAATATTGTAACATTTTTTATTGTCATACCTTGCATTATATTTAAATCAAAATATACCTTTTGTTTTAATAGTATTAAATAATGTTCGCACTTTAAAATGAATCTGTAATCTTAGTCTGTTTGGTACCCTTTCTAATTGCTTTATTGCTTTTGTTACCAACTGCCTTGTCGACCATTCTCAAAATGTTATTGTCTTTGGTTTCTTTGACATAAATCAGATAAATTGAAGCTGTATTCTTTTCCTTAGTTTTTCTAATGACTCTTCCTATCCGCTGTGCAATTTGATTGATATTAGATGTGTTTGACAAGATAATTGCGATGCCCACTTGTGGGATATCAAATCCTATTTCAAGAGTATGAACTGATAACAACGGAAAAAATTCGGTTCCCCACTTTTCTAATATAGACTTTCTTTCCTTTGTTTTTATTTTTGAATGAATTATTTCTGATCCAATATTTTTGCTAGCAAGTATTTCCTTTAATTTTGTAATCGATTCAACGGTTTCACTAAATACCATCAGCTTTTCGTTTCTGTGTTTTTCAATTATGGTAACAGCACTCTCAAGTTTTCTTTTAGAGGTATTGAGAAGATCTTTTCTGATTCTAACCTGGTTAAACCATTCTTTAGCATATTTTGCACGCATCCCTCCTTGATACAGTACTTTTGAAATAATCGCTGGGTCATACGCATTAAGCTTGTAAGACAGGTTTTTAATTAGTTCACTGGTTTTTTTATATACTTCTCTTTCTTCACTTGTTAGAGTGACGTCTATTGTTATTATGTTTGGTTTGGCTAATCTGCCGTCATCAACGGCTTCTTTGATAAGATATTTTTTTACAGGTGGGATAATATCAATTATCTCTTTATACCTTGGGTCAAGCTCATTTATTGTTGCTGTCAAGCCTAAGACTTTTCTGTTGGGATTAGCTGTAATAATTTTAAACAAGTTTTTAAATGAAAATGCTGTATTACTGAGAAGGTGTACCTCATCGAGAATGACCATTTTTGCATCTCTGATAAGTTGATGATTGTTTATAGTGCTCTGATAAGTGGAGATAGTAATTTCTTTGTGATTTTTTTTCTCTCCGTAAAAAGCGCCAATAGATTGCAGTGGTATGCCGTATCTTTGAAGTCGAAGTATATTTTGCTCAATTAATACAATTCTAGGAACCAAAAATAGGATGTTATATGTATCCACACTATAAGTTGGATCCGTTTTACACCTCAAGTCTATTAGACATGCTCTTCTAGCACTCTCAAATGCTATTTCTGTCTTCCCTGTGCCAGTAGAGTATATTACTGAGCCCTTGCATCCATTTTTTAGCCATGATTCAACTGCCTCCATTTGATCTGGCTTCAATAAAAAGGGAAATTTTAGAGAATTTATAGCAGGAGACATCTATGAGATTGAGGTTAAATATTTTATATAATCTTTCCAGAATGCTATCGCTTGCGTGTACTTTGTGAATTTACTACTCTTCAAAACTATAGACTTGTAAAAATTCACATACATTTTTGTTTTGATATATGTCACCAGTAACTGTAAACCGGTCTGCAATACTCTTGACGTGACAATATATTATGAAATTGGTGACATATTTCACTATTTTCAAAAGAATACAATTTATTTGTTAAATTTCCTTATTCTTATTTGAGTACATTAAATATAATTGATTTAAATTTGTGAATCCTTGCCTATAGCCAAGGAAGGCTTAATAATAGGATTTAGGTACATTTAGCAATAATAGATGGCTGTAATATGCAAAAAATGTGGCCTACCTGATGATTTGTGTGCATGCGGAGAGTTAGATAAAGAAGATACTCGTATTATAGTTAGATTAGAAACTCGAAGATTTTCAAAGACTACTACTATGATCGAGGGATTAGATCCAAAGATAAATGATATTCACACAATTGTTAAAGAATTGAAGAGTAGGTTGGCTTGTGGCGGGACAGCTAAAGATGGTTTCATACTTTTGCAAGGGGATCATCGGGATATCGTCAAGAATTACTTAGTAATTAAAGGATTCAATGAATCTTCTATTGAAGTAATGTAACATTTGTCAAGTATAGGCTTTTGTCAAATACAAATTCTTTTAATAGAATTATAGAAAAAACTAAAGTAACCATAACCTACTTTATGGTTATTCTAACTGGATTTTCATTTGGTATAGGACTTTATCTAGTATTCTTTACTGATCTCGGAGGAGAAACTAATTGGACTGAATATGTTCCTCTTGATTTTTTGTTGTTAAGTCTATTTGGAATCCCAGCGATAAAATATACCCTAGGGCTGATTTTTCTTTTATTCTGGATAGTTTATTTGGTCTGTTATCTTTTCTGTTTTCTTAAGCCGGTACCTTTTAACAAGTTGCCATTTTTGAAAAAAAAATCCCACTTAAATTCTACAGATCTTGATTTATTACAGAATAAAGGGTTTGATACATCCAGTAATTATTTATTGATAACGTTGTCCTGGTTTTCAGCTTACTTCGTCATATCAATTGTGATTGATTTAATTCAGCAGCTATTTGGAGTAACATTGGGAAACCCATTGACAGACAATCCATTACTCTCTTTTTTCTATCTTACAGCTGCTCCACTTAACGAAGAAATATTCTTTAGGGTTATTTTGATGGGATTACCTTTGTTTTTTATATTCGTTCCAACAGGTAAGGGAAAGTTTCTGTCTACCATAAATCATCCGTATTCAATTATATATCCATATAAAACAAAATATACGAAAATTGGTGTTATCGTTATTATTATCCTCAACTCCATCGTTTTTGGATTCTCACATGTCATATTTGGCGGTGGGTATGAAGTAGGGAAAATAAGTCAGGCTGCCATGGGAGGTTTCATAATCGCATGGATTTATTACAGATATGGGTTATCGCCTGCAATTACTTTTCATTGGATCTCTAATTACGTATTTTTTGCATATAGTATTCTTGGATTTTATTTATTTCAGACACCGTGGAACAAAGAATCTGATAATATATTAATAGTCGGAATTTCGATTGGGTTCATTATAATAGGAACATTGTTCATTTACCAACTGGCCAGTAGAGTCATAAAAAAATATGTAATGAAATAAAAAATTCCTATATTTTACAACTTTAGGTGTGTTTTTAGTCCTTTGTATCTATTTCTTATAGTGACTTCCGTGACTCCTGCAGCCTCTGCAACATCTTTCTGAGTTTTGTTTTCTCCGTTCATGACACATGCTACGTAAAGAGCGGCAGCTGCTAAACCCATAGGATCCTTACCAGCAGATATTTTCCCTTCTTCAGCCTTCTTTAATATTTCTAGTGCTTTTCGTTTAGTCTTTTCTGTGAGGCCTGCTTTGCTGGCAATTCTTGCTACACATTTAACGGGGTCGACGACAGGCATTTTAAGATCCAATTCTCTTATCAAAAGTCTATAGCATCGAGCAACATCTTTTTTCTTTATATTACTTGCGTTTGCAACATCCTTTAACGTCCTTGGTGTCTCCGTATCTCTACATGCAGCATAGAGAGCAGCTGCGACAAGAGCAGATATTGACCTGCCTCTTACTAGCCCCTTTTCTAGCGCCTTTCGATATACGTATGCAGCTTTCTCTATGACTGCATCACCAACAGCCAATTTATCCTTTAATCTGTCAAGCTCGCTAAATGCTTGTCTAAAATTTCTGTCAACTGGTTCGTGAACTTGACTTCTACTATCCCATGTTCTCAACCTTTCAATTGTACTTTTCATGGATGCAGAAAGTGGTTTTCCTGAGGCGTCTTTGTCTACAGGCCCAATTATGGTGGCCAATCCCATATCATGCATTGCTAATGACGTAGGGACTCCAGCTCTACTACGATCTTCGTGCTCCTCTTTTGAAAACGCTCGCCACTCTGGTCCGGTTTCTTCTATTCTCTCGGTAACGACATAACCACAATTACCACAGAACATTTCTCCGGTAGAATTATCTGTAACCATCGGACCTTTGCCGCATCGGGGGCATCGATCCCCAAACATTGAAATATCTTTTACCAATTTACATCACCACAAAACTTATAAACTAATTCCACATGTATATATACCTTTCCTTACATATAAAGATATCGAAAATTTTCAAAAAAAAGATTAATACTTTGCTTTATTACGTTTTCTCCTTTCGGCTTTTGCGTGTTTCTTGCTTTCAGTTCGACGAGAACTATAAGCATGGGTTCTTTTATCGATCTTGTTACTCATGGGTAAAAATAATATGTAATTATTTATATACTATGGTTTTTTTTCTCTGATGCGCATAATTAATATAGTATGGAGTGAAGGGAGTATGGATTTATAATACTAGGTTCCGAATTATCGTTATAATGACAAAGATAGTAATTGTTACTGCCTTTATTCTGGTTTTTGTAATTACTTTTAACTCTATTTTTAATAATGACGTCTTCTCATTGGAGAATAAATCAGGTGGATATGCAGATCACATTAAATTTATTAGGTTTTCGAATGAAAATGTGGCTTACCAACAAGTAAGCAATGGACAATTGGACAGTTATTTTTTTCAAATTCCATTACAATTAGTTGAAAATGCTAATAAAAACCCTAACATAAAAGTTTACGAAAAGGAGGGCCTTTCCTATGGTTTGTTATTAAATCCATCCAATTCTTCAAATGCCTTTAACCCTTTTTCTGTAAAAGACATACGGTTTGCATTGAATTTTCTAATAGATCGGAATTTTATCGTGAATAACATATTGAAAGGGTATGGTGAATCTATAGTCGAACCCTATGGGCCTACATCGCCTGAATATTATAATGTACTTCCAGTCATTGATCAATTAAAAATCAGATATGATGCCAATTATGCACAAGATGTGATAAAGAATTCCATGTTTAAGGCCGGTGCTACCATAGAACCCAATGGCAAATTTTCTATTTCTGATAAACCGGTCACAGTCAAGATTTTGATCCGAAATGACGATTTACTAAGAAAATCGTTTGGAGACTATGTTGCCTCTGAGATTGAAAAAGTCGGTTTTACAGTTATAAAAGAATATGGTGACTTGACAAAGGCCAATAGAATTGTATACGGATCGAATCCTGCAGATTTGGAGTGGAACATGTACACGGAATCAGTCATTTCGAACGCATTCTTGAGATATAATCCCGGTACAGTGACACAGATGTATGCTCCGTGGTTTGGAAACATGCCTGGGTCTCAAAATCCAATTTTTTGGCAATACACCAATGCTACTATTGACGATTTGACTCAAAGATTGATATTTAATAATTTTACATCACCATCTGAAAGAAATGGTCTTTTGCAGAAAGCAGAAGCGATGGGCCTTAATGAAGCCGTAAGGCTTTTTTTTGCGAGGTCTTATGATCCTTATATAGCATCATCGAAAATCAATGGATTGATCAATGACTATTCAGCAGGTATAGCCAATAAATTGTCTTTGTTAAATGCTCAAAAAAATACTACTGATAATTCAACCCTGAATATTGGCATGATACAAATATTCCAAGGCGCATGGAATAATATAAAAGGTTGTTCGGATTTTTACTGTAGGGTTATTTATTCATTGATAACTGATTCCCCAACTTTTTCCAATCCTTACTCTGGTGATCCAGAGCCATTAAGAAATGAATGGGTCCACATATTCTCAAATGATTATAATGATACCATACCTGTATCTAAAGAATCCATTCGTTGGAATGCTTACAACCAAACTTGGGAAAAGAATGAAATTGTTAATAACACTGCATTGACTAAAATAACAATTAAGCCTTTGTTCTCTAAATGGCATAGTGGAGTAACTGTAGATAAATACGATCTGTTGTACTCTTATTATTTTCCTTATGAATGGTCAACAAATACTAAGAACAATGATTTGACATTCGACGCAGAATATTCCAGCTTAGTGTTTCCAACTTTGTCGTTAATAAAAGGTATAGAGTTTCACAATAATGGCACGTTTGACACATATGTTGATTTATGGCACTACGATAAAAAACAAGTACCTTCATATGGAACCCTTTGGCCATCCGAACCATGGGATATAACCGCTGCAACTGAACGTTTAGTAAAGGAAAATAAATTATCATACTCAAAAAGTGATGCCAACATAAAGGGAATCGATCAATTATCACTAAACCTGCCTATTCAGGCTGAAATGATTAAAGCCGAGTTGATTAAGATGAAGAATGAAAAGTATGTACCTAATCCCCTCAAGGGAATGATATCAGTAGATTATGCTATAGATCGCTATAATGCTTCAATAAAATGGATAAATGACCATCGCAATGCTATAATAGGTAATGGCCCGTATTACCTTACAGAATTTAATCCCTCTGGTGGTATAGTAACATTAAATGCATTTAGAGATAATACCTATCCAATTAAGACAGGCGAATACTCGAGATTTGAGTATCCTCCTCAATTAAGTATCGAAAAACTAAATGTCCCCAAATTTATAAGAATAGGTCAGCCTTTCGAATTTAGCCTTGACTTAAACGTAAGGAATGAATCTAAACAAACGGATCCATTTAGTGGTGTAATCAGTTATTTTATCACCGACAGGAATAATAGATTGGTTGTTCAGGACGAATTGACTGTGAGTGGTAAAAATAACTTAACTGGTTTGCCAAATAGCATGAATATCACTAATAGTCCCGACATGCCAATAAACATCCGTTTAAACTCTAGTCAAATATCTGAACTCATACCAGGACCTTCTAAGCTCAAATTAATAATTACCTCTACAGAATCTCCAAAGCCAATAATTCAGGAAAGTACTCTAATTGCTAGACCATAATTTTTTTTGTTTTGATTTTAAGATCAAATTGATCCATATAATATGAGCATATTCCTTTATATAGTAAAAAAAATCATTATCCTTGTTATAGTTTTACTACTAACATTGTTACTGACGATATTCCTCTTAGGATCTACAATTGATAAAATTATGATAGATAATATTCGATTACAAATAATTAATTCCCTTTCTGGATCTCTGTCTGAAAACCAGAGACTGAATCAATTCGATGACATGTCTCAGAGACAAAAGTTCATTGATCAACAAACAACTCTCCAGATAAAGAGTTTGGGTTTAGATGAGCCTTGGTATTCTCCGAAAAAAATCTTGAATACTTTAAGTCAAATAATAACACTCAATCTAGGAAATTCGCGATTCTTTACAACTTATGATGGCTCAAGTAGCGTGAATGATCTAATTGAAGAAAAACTTCCAAATACAATATTGCTGTTTACTACGTCGTCATTGACCGTAGTTGGAGTTGGAATCATTGTCGGTTCATATTTGGCAAAGAGAGAAGGGAGAGTAACTGATAAGTTTATTGCCGGTCTTGCCTCACTAAGTCTCAGTGTACCGCCATGGTGGTTCTCTATGATAATGATAGTTTTGTTTTCTTTCTTTCTTCAAATCTTTCCTGCAAGATCTACTCCAACCTTGGCACCAAATTCTCCGGAGTATGTGGGCGCATTATTATATCATATGACACTTCCTTTTATTACAGTAGTTTTGATAGGATTTGCTTCTTCAATATATTATGTAAAATATATTGTCTTACGGGTTATTGAGGAAGACTACATCAAGACCCTAGGAGTAATTGGAGTTCCACCACGCAAAATATTGCTTAAACATGCACTAAAAAACGCAGGGCCACAACTTACGACTATGCTAGGAATTGGAATAATTTCTACTCTCGGAGGTTCCATCCTAATTGAAGAAATTTTTGATTGGCCTGGGATGGGAAATTTGTTTTATAATGCTATAATCCAAAACGACTCACCTTTAATTATAGGGTTGGTTTATTTCTTTACGCTCTTGTATCTCATAACTAGACTCATACTTGATCTTACCTTGTCTGTATTAGACCCCCGGATAAGGACCGAAGACAACTAGGTAATAAACGCTGATTTATCTTGGTTAGCAAAATAATCATTAAACTATGGAGTCATAAGGGAGGAGTATCCGGTATAATACTGCTTCTATTTTTACTTACAATTACAGTATATACAGTTTCTTATATTCCTGCATCAGAACGAGAAGAGTGGAATAATCCTTCATTTTGGATAAATTATCCTAAAAACGCTGCTCCTTACTGGATAAATTTCTTTCTTAGCTTTTTACACGAACAACTTCCGGAACACAAGATATTTACAATTAATGATGCGACTGTAAAGAATTATACTGAAGGCAATGACTATAAGGTTCAAAATATATCTTTTTTTTACGAACACAGTTATAGCGAATTTCCTCCAGCTTTTAGTGTTCCTTATTCAATACAAATAGGAGACATTCCTCCTGCTGTAGAAATTTCGATTAAAAGACCTGACGGTTTAGCTTTTGTAATCTATTATAATTCGCTAGATCCTATATCTAACAGTTTTCAAGA
Organism: Candidatus Nitrosocosmicus sp.; assembly: GCA_031177355.1. Classification (GTDB taxonomy): domain Archaea; phylum Thermoproteota; class Nitrososphaeria; order Nitrososphaerales; family Nitrososphaeraceae; genus Nitrosocosmicus. The sequence goes on from JAPSGR010000043.1 coordinate 15,032, forward strand.
TGGTGAAGAATATGATTCAGCACAACAACTCCTGGGCACTGAAGATCGAGATTTTGAGAATCAGAAGGTTGTAGAAGAAGTAGAAAAAAATAGCAATGTTATTTCTCAGAGATTATTTTCTTCATCAAGAGAAATAACTCAATCATTGGCTGACAAAGCGAATTTCTTCGACTTTCCAATAAACGACATACCTGCAGAAAAAGTAATTTTTTCAGATACTAAAAATAATGTTCCATTAGAGGGTAAATACGAATTTGTTTTTTCGATTTATTCATTTGAAAATACCACGAACATAGAAGATATACAATGGATTGTAGATGGCAAAGTGTATGGTATTTTAGGAACAGATGATTTTAGAAGGGACATATCTTTTGGAATCATGATAGGTACTCCGGTAGCACTTTTGATAGGAGTAACAGTAGCGATATCTTCTACAGTGATTGGTTTATTCTATGGACTGCTTAGTGGATACAAAGGTGGAAGAATAGGCTCACTTATGGTCGTTATAATCGATATTTTCCTCTCTATTCCGACTATGGTTCTCTTTATTATTCTGTCTCTGAATTTCGGACGAAGTATACTCTTCTTGATTGGACTTTTTATTTTATTTGGTTGGCCTGGTATAGCTCTAATTAACAGAACTTTTAGCATACAAATAAAAAATTATGCATACGTCGAAGCCTCCAAATTGATGGGTGAATCGGACTTTAGAATAGTCTTAAGGCACATTGTGCCACAATTAATACCATTTACCCTTGCCAATTTTGCATTGTCTGTACCCGCAGCAATATTGGGTGAAGCTGCGTTGAGTTTCTTGGGATTTGGCGATCCTTCTTTCCCTACGTGGGGACAAATGCTACAGGATGCTCATTTCTCCTCCGCCGAAATCCTTGGCTATTGGTGGTGGATCATGCCCCCTGGATTAATGATTTCCATTACTAGCATTGCATTCATTTTGATAGGCAGATCTTTAGAGGCCAAATCAAAATTGAATAAAATGAGATAAACAGCTTACTTTTTTTTTACTAAAGGTATTTCTCTTCCTTGGCTATCGTAGCCATGGATATTTTCCTCTTCGTAAGGATGGCAAATAATAATGGAGATAAGACCGTAAAAATGATTAAGATCCTCAAGAGAGGGTTGACTTGTTCCACTGGGATGAGAGTGTGCAGTTCCTACATATTTCAAATCGAAGGGAAGCTCATTAATTGGAAAGCCAGAATAGAATGGCCCATGAACCGAAAAAGGAGGAATTACTAAATTATTTATAAAGATTTCAGTTTTTCTTCTTTCGCCTTCTAATATTAAAATTCCTTCATAGGGATGGTGCATCTTAGAATAAGATATTAATCCGTCAATTACATTGTTTGTAATTGTTACTATTTTTTTAACATTTTTAGGCTCAGAATTACTACTATTTTTATTTTTCTTCAGGAAACTAAAATCCATACAACATCTATTGTTTACTAGAATAAAAAATGCGATATTTTTTTGTATCTGAACTTTATTGTTACCTTATAATTAGATAAAATTATTCTAGATATTTCTTATTTATATTTAATCGTGCTGAAAAAATAACAATGTTTTAATATTTTTGGATGGCATTGAGTTTTAGTTTGATTTACAAGATTTTATTTATGTTTATTTTATTTACTATAGTAATTATATGCGCTACTCTGACGCCTGTTAGCGCTCAAATTCTTCCTCAAAACACTAATCCTACTTCTGCAGACTCTCCTCCACCTGCAACGAAGAATCCTTATGGGATTAGATTAACCGATCCTACAAACGGAGAAAAAATTTTTATTAACGGTACTGATTATTTTGATAATACTGGTAAAAAACTTGCTCTCACAGGTTTTTCTGTTGCTAATGGTGGAAATTTAACCAATTGTGACGTTTCCATTGTAACTAATAGCATTTTTCCATATCAAGCTGCCAATGGAACCGGTCCGTTAGGACCTAAGGATATTACGAAATGGAATTATGCTTTCAGTTCTGATTATGCCAATTTACACGAAGGTTCCAATAAAATTACTTCAAAATTAACTTGCGAAGCTGGTGCTGCGAAGGCATACTACAGTGTTAATGTCACTGGTGTCAAATTCAACGGTACTTTTCCACAATCTTCTACCAGTTTGAACCTTGACAACGGGCAAAATAACAATTTAAGTTTACAATCACCAGTTGGTAATTTACAATCTAGCACGGAATCATCTGTTAGTTCGACAGACGAAGTTGATACTTCAGATATGCCTGCACTGTCAATAGAAATTCTGTCTCCATCAAATGGAGAAACGGTAAATCTCGACAATCCGATTATCGTCAACGGGACATCTGACTATCCTCAAAATTATGACTGTGAGGTTCTTTTAGCTGATGGTAATGC
>JAPSGR010000131.1 GCA_031177355.1 Candidatus Nitrosocosmicus sp.
ATATTATCGGTAACTGGAACTCTCTTTACTGCATTGAGTCTCATAAGTTCAAGTGCTTGTCTTACATTTGCTTTTGCGGATATGGTTATGATAGGTGAGGACATGATCGTCTTTATAGACACCTTATCAGAGTCCTCGCCCCGCATTACGATTTTATCTAAAATATCGCTATCTGTTATAATTCCTATATACTCGTCTTTTTTATTCTTTACAATGATAGTCTCAGCTTTAGCATCATGCATTTGCTTAACGGCTGTTGCTGAATCTATATCTTCGTCTAAAATAATGATTTGATGATGCATATAGGATAAGACGGACCGTTCGAGTGCTGCGCTGCCCATTATTATATCAGATTATAAAATCTAATGAAACACGGACAGTGTTTAAACTTTGCTTATAGAAAAGAAATGCTACCATATGAAATCGCTCATAAATGGCTCTTTATAAGAATAACATTAAATCTAATACTATGACTCATTTATAGGAAGAAACTTCACATTAGGTAAAACAATGACATTTAATATTAAATTTATCACTGCAATTCCAGAGAAATGAATTTTGTGTCTAAAATGCGATATATATTATTGCTATGAGCATTAAGTTATATATGCATGGGTTAAATGAATATGAAATCAAAAAGAAGGGCAATCTCTAGGTAATAAGTATTAAAGGCATCAAATTTACCGATAATATGCCAGCAGAGATTTTTAAATGAAATCTGAAATCGAGTGTTGTTAATTATTTAAGGCTTATTTTGCTAATAAATGGTGAACAACCATATCTGCGGCGGAAAATGAGAAAAAAAAGAGAAATGGGTTATCCGTAAAGGATCAACTTGAAATTAAAACAGGAGAATTAATAGCCAGTAATGAAGACCTCAGAGAAGCAAACGAGTCTCTTCGTTTTGTAAATATCACTGTTAAAAAAAGGTAGAAGATCTGAAAAAAGCAAAAAAAGACCTATCGGAAATAGAGCACGAACTTATTATAGCTAATGATAAACTAGCCGAAACTAATCACCAACTCTTAATTATGAATAATCAAATGTTAGATGTTACTAAAAATCTTGTTATGGCTAACGAACAGATAAAGCAACAAGCACTGAAGCAAAAAGAGTTTATAGACATCGTAGCTCATGAACTACGAACTCCTATTCAATCAATACTGGGGTACAGCGAAATGGTATTATCCGAACCAAATACAAACGTGGAATATATTAAAACCATGGCCAGAAACGCAAATAGAATTCAAAAACTCATATCCAATATATTAGATATGGCAAAGATAGATAATCTTACTCTTGAACTGCACAAAGAACAATTTAGTTTACATGCCTTGATATCTACAGTTATACAGGATTTCAGAAATCAAATTAAAGTCAACAAAAGAAATTTAGATTTAATATATGATGACACTGCATCTAATTTTAACGAAGAAAGTGACAAAGATGTTATCGTAGAAGCCGATAAAGACAGAATTACTCAAGTACTTGTCAACCTTGTTGACAATGCCATCAAGTTTACCGACAGCGGTAAAATAATTATTA
>JAPSGR010000010.1 GCA_031177355.1 Candidatus Nitrosocosmicus sp.
GATATTATGGTAATAAGTTTTCTTTTTCTTTTTAATATAAATAATTACTTTCTATAGAATAAATATTCAAATACCGTTATTGTATTATGATTCTTATGGGAAACGACAATGTCACTCATGTAACAACTGGAAATTGGGATTCCGAGGTTTTGAAATCTGCGAAACCAGTATTTGTGGACTTTTGGGCGGAATGGTGTGGTCCCTGCCGTATGGTTGGTCCGGTTGTGGAACAAATAGCACAATCATATTCCGACAAGGTAAAGGTAGTTAAACTGAATGTTGATGAGAATCAAGAAATCGCGATGAAGTATGGTATTCAGTCGATTCCTTCTTTGTTAATTTTTAAGGACGGAAAGGAAATAAGAAGAACCATTGGTGCAGCACCTAAAGACACTTATATCAAGTTCATAAACGAAGCTATTACATCATAGTACTTCACAAATCCATTTTTCCACAATTTAAAAGCATTCATATCCAGTCACCTTCTAAAGAATTTTTAATTTGAATAAGTCAGAACTGCTCTCTTTATTTTCTTCCAATTATCAGAAATATTATAACGTTTCATTATTTGATAAACTTGGTTTCATGAGACAGTGTTGTACTGTATGTGGACGATTTTATTGGTCTATCTCTAGCAGAGAGATATGTCCCGATCATGAAAACTATAGTTTTATTGGGAATCCGCCGACTTCAAAAAGTTTCGGTTATACCCAAACGTGGAGCGAAATAAAAAAATACTTTGAGAAAAATGGTCATGGGATTGTAAATAGATATCCTGTTGTTTGTCGATGGAGAGACGATCTATACTATACGATTGCATCTATTGTGGATTTTCAAAGAATTGCTGAAAATAAAGTCATATTTGAATTACCTACCAATCCTCTTGTCGTACCACAAATGTGCTTGAGATTCAATGATATAGAAAATGTTGGCATTACTGGAAGGCATTATACGTCATTCTGTATGATAGGTCAAACATCCAATGCTGATTCGCCTGGAGGATATTGGAAAGATCGCTGCATCGAATTGGATTTCAATCTATTAGTGGATGTATTGGGAATCCCTCCAACTGAAATTACTTTTGTTGAGGATGTATGGATCGGGGCAGGCGCCTTTGGAAGTTCACTTGAATACTTTGTACGTGGGCTTGAGCTGGGAAATGCAGTATTTACAGAGTTTGAAGGAACAGAAAATGATCACAGAGTGATGAAAAATAAGATCATAGATATGGGAGCCGGTTTAGAGAGGCTAGCATGGATTACAAATGGGACATCAACTAGTTATGAGTGCACTTTCGATCATGTTTTGAAAAAGATCCTTGACCAAGGTAAAATAAACTACCATAGTTCGTTTGGAAACGAGGATGCTATCAAAAATTTGTTATCTACTTACTTTAGCAGAGTATCAACAAGGCTTGAGCTTAACAATGATGTGTTACTAACAAAGAAGCAAATAGCAAATGAATTAGGAATAGAAGTAGGTATATTACAAGAAATTGTAGTTCCATATGAAAATTTGTACACAATTATTGACCATGTGCGAACTCTAGTATTTGCGATTAGTGATGGATCATTACCCTCCAACGTTGGAGGGGGATACAATCTAAGAGTTATTTTAAGGAGAACGTTATCTCTTCTAAAACAATTAAAATTTGATCTTAAAATTTCTGACATTGTAGATTTTCATCTTGAACAACTGTCTTCTATGTATCCAGAATTAGAGAATTATCGAGACGATATTCACACTATATTAAGAATTGAATCAGATAGATACCAAGAAACTCAAAGTCGTATTACAACCATAGCTTCAAAAATTAAAAAACAAAAAAGTAAATTGGGACTTGATGACTTGATAAGACTCTACGAATCAGATGGCGTTACACCTGATTATTTGGTTGAAACAGGCTTAATAGAGGCGATCCCAACTAATTTTTACACCAAACTCTCTGATATTCATTTAACGAACAAGAAGCAAAAATCTGAAAAAAATGAATTTAACATAAGTGATGACATGGATTTGGATTCTTTTGATAAAACTAAGTTACTGTATTATGAGAAGCCACTACAGTTTGTATTTGAAGCCAAAGTTCTAAAAATTATAAATAATAATTTAATAATTCTTGACAAAACTTGCTTCTATCCAAGAGGCGGTGGGCAAGAACCAGATCATGGCTATATAGGCTCATGTAAAGTAGACAATGTAATCAAAATTAAAGACATAGTTTTCCATCATATCGACAGTAAATATGAATGCCAAGAGGGCGATATTTTAAGTTGTGTAGTGGAAAAGGAAAGAAGGCTGGCCATTACTCGAAATCACACCTCAACTCACATTATAAATCATGCATCCAAGAGCATTCTTGGTTCTTGGGTCTGGCAGAATTCCGCATTTAAGGAGGAGCAATACGCTAGGTTAGACATTACTCATCATTCCTCGTTGTCGAGAACACAAATGCAACAGATAGAAAAGAGAGCAAATGAAATAGTACGACAAAATCTTCCAGTTTCAATTAATTTTTATGAACGAGGAACTGCGGAACAGAATTACGGATTCAGTATATATCAAGGTGGAGTGGTACCCTCCAACGATGTAAGAATAGTAAAGGTTGGTGGCGTGGATATAGAAGCATGTGGAGGAACTCATGTTTTGCATACAGGGGAAATCGGACTAATCAAAATTTTGAAAACGGAAAGAATCCAGGATGGAGTTGTTAGAATTGAATTTGTTGCAGGAGATAATGCATTGAGCTATATACAAAGTCAAGATGATCAAATTTATTCAGTAACAACTAAACTTGGAACCAATCGAGAAAAAATTTTGGAGACCCTATCTAAAGCCATGAAAGAGTTTGAAATATCAAAAAAGAAGATGCGAAATCTATTGCGAAATACATCAACATTGTTTGTTGAGAGAGTGATAAATGAATCAAAAGTTTTGGAATTTGGACCAAAAATGGCAAATAATGTTATTAAGCTTTATTTAAACAATGATGAAAGCTATGATGAAGAATTCCATCTATCTATAGGGAAACTTTCGACAGAAAAGGATCAAGATTTAGTATATATTGGAATAATAGTTTTAGAATCGAATTCCATTAAAATATTTGTATTTTGTGGAAAATCCGTCGCGAAAATTATCGGAGCTAATCTTGTCGCTAATGGTATCGCAAGTAATTTTGGAGGTTCTGGTGGTGGAACAATATACTTTGGTCAAGGGGGAGGAAGACATACTGAAAGTTTAAAGGGTTTAAGGGACATATTACCTGAGCTCTTGAAAAGTCAGCTCAAAAGAGATGAATAACCTAATGTGTTTCTGCCAAGTTTGCTATTCGGTCGGTTTGCGGTGTACTAATATGAAGTGCTATTTTACATTTCCAAATTCATAGGTTTAAAGAACTTGTAACATTTAAAATTATTGTTATTGAGTATCTAGGTAATATATTTAATCATGTAATAAGCTTTGCCAAGTTTTCGTGATTTTTAAGCGAATGCTTGATTTCCATCGCGATCCTTCTTCCTACTCCAAAAGTTTCTCCATACTTATACTTCGTATATGGCGACGTCGTTGCAAGAATGGGGTTGCCAGGAACTCTTAGTGACACATCATAAACTATAATATCCAGATCTACTGTTACCACACTTTGTAATGAAAATGGACCGATCAGTCCAGGTGGATACTCCTTCAGACAGGTCTTTGCAAATGAGTCACCCATTTTAAAAACTTTATCAAGTAACGATTCCCTGATACTGGCGGGAGTGTGACCAACTTCAATGTTTTGTAACTCAATTTGCATATCAAGTTGATTCCTTGCAGGCACCGATGTAGTAAAGTCATGAATATTACTTTGAAGCCGCCTTTCAATTCCTAGGAACTCGACTTCATTATCAAGAGGGGAATAGAAATAATTAAAGTTAAAGTAAGTGCCGATAAGGTATTGTTCTATTACGGCATTATTAAAAAGATCATTTTCGTTAATAATTCCAGATTTTATTTTACTTGATGATTTTTCTTTGAAATCGCTGTAGGATGTCACAATGAAAAAAGCCCGTTCAATGTTTCGTTTGGCTTCTTGTACCTTGACTATTGATGGGCCATCAATCTCTTCTGGTGATTCATAAACTCGTGGTAACATAAGATTTGCTTCTCTCAGTAAGTGATACTGATTCCGCGGCACTCGTCTTTCTTCGGCTTTTAAGATGAATCTATTACCAAATACTGGTACATGTAGCCTTTTTTCAATATTGTCTATTCCTAGATAAACTACAAACGATCTATGAGGAACTATAATGGTATTTAATTCACGTAACTTTTGTTGATTTTCTTCTTTTATCAAATCTGAGAAATTATCTAAAACCAAAAGGTCGTCTGACAATCGACTAAATTTTTGATATGGAAGCTCTCGGCCTTTTTGACAAATGCAAATGGTTTTGAACCCCTCATCTTTGGCCCCGTCTAGGATTTCTAAAGCAGAGTGACTGCCTATTACTCCAATGGTAATATTACGATGATCATATTTACGAAGGATATCAATTATTGACATTCTTATTGAATTGTCTTTGACATTGTATTTGTAGTATTCGAACCTATAAAATGGCGGTTATCTTCTCGCTCATTGTGAGCCTTGCTTTTTTAATTCTTCATCTATGGCATTTTTTAGATCTTGGTCATTCTTATTTGAGTAATCTACACCCAACGTTTCGGCGATTGACTCTAGTTTTTCTCTATCGACTGAAGTTTGCTGTTTTTCCCTCTCAATAGATTCATTTGCAATAGTTCTTTTTGCCTCTATTCTTGCTTTTTGAAACTCACTTGTTGCTTTTCCCATCGAACGAGCCAATTCAGGAATTTTTTTGGCACCAAAGAAGATAACTACAATAACTAGAATTATTATTACCCATTCTAACCCATTAATGAATGCCATAAAAATTTATTCGTAATCCCCATTTATAAACAAATATTAGATTTATTTTTCCTTAAAGAGATTAGTCTATTTTGGTTGCTCTGGTCTTGGTCCTTACCAAATATAAATATGTAATATTGTCTTGACTTTATATATAGAAATGAAGTATAACGAAGCTGCTTTTATCGGTCAAAAAAGAGCTAAAGAAGCTCAAATGAAACTATTCGATTACACAGGATTTGCAATGCTTACTTATACAATACGAAAAGAAGAAAAAGATGTCGGATTTATGCCCGTTGGCGAAGGTCTTTTTGTTGCAAAACTAATATATGAAAATAAGATGATAATTTATTTGACAGACGAAGACGGATTTGCAAAGGCTCAATCAAAGCCGTTGAAGGTAGATGAAGGTGACAAGATTTATAACAAAATTATTGAAGATGGTTTAAAAGAATATGCTGGTCAGGTTAAGACGATATAATAATTTCCGTTCCGATTTTGGCCTCTTGTAGCACTATTTTCTCAATGTTATCTACACTCGCTTTGAACACAACAGTCGGTAATTTTGACCTTTCAATAACCTTCAAACTAATAAGATCCATCAGGTCATAGGTTCCGGCCATAGACTTTTCACTTTTCAGTATATCTATGCAGTCTTTAACTGGAATAAAGTCGAACCGGACGGCATTCGTATTTGTCCGGGGGTCTGAATCATAAATTCCGTCGACATCAGTAGCGTTAAATAACTTGACAGCTCCAATTCTTTCAGCTATTAAAGCAGATGTTGCATTTGTACTTTGGCCTGGATATATGCCCCCCGTTATGATAATCTTATTTGAAATTAGGGACGTGGATATCTCTTCCAAGTTTTTCGGGGTAACAGGATAGCAAAGATCACCCAATCCAGCAATAAGCAGTTTTGCGTTTAGATGTGAAACCTGGATACCTGTTAAATCTAAACCAGCCTCATCTAGGCCCATCTCTCGTGATATATTAATGTAAAACCTTGCGATTTTTCCTCCTCCCGTGACTATTACAGGTTGGTAATGTTCACCAATTTTTTTTATCAACTGAACATACTCTTTCAGCTGTTTGGTTGTTGTGTCAAAGCTAAATAAGCTTCCACTTAATTTCATTACTATGCGCGGCTTAACCAATAGGTCATTCTTAATAAAAAGAATATAAAAATCGTTAGAAAATACTACATGGATTCATTGATTTTGGATTCAAAAAATTTTCTACTCTCCTTTTTTGTGTATACCCTAATCATATCTAGATAACCACTAATTACATGGATGAGTGGAATCTGATCAAAAGACTTTTGGTATTCATTTTTCTTTTCAACGACCATAATAGACGAAACCTCTTCTTTCTTTGGAGCCAATGGTATAGACGGTGCCCTAGAAATATCTAAAAAAACCTGTTCACCTGATTCCTGATAAGTCTGGATAAGTGATTGTAGTTTATTGGCTTGATTGTCAAATAGGACATCTCCTTGCAAGGATGAATTTTTAATGTTCTGAGTATTGTCATCAATTAATCGTGCTGTGTGCCTATGCTTTGAGAGAGAAAAAAATTCATAAATACATTTAAGCAGATCTCTCTTCTTGTAATTTCTCGCTAATACAACGTAAGCAAATTCATGATGATTTACTGTATGACCTCCTGCATTGCAAAGCATGTCAAGTACAGATTCATCATGCAATTCAAGAAAGTTATCTAAGCACCTAAGTTCTGTTAGATTAAGTATTTTATTTAGGACCTTCATTGCATTTAATATCATTACTTCACCCGATCTTACAGTCTTGTGAAAGTACACTGATTTGAACATTTGATATCTGGATATGAGCATCGATTCGTAGGAGTATAAAGCAGATTTATTAATAGCTAATTGTTTTGAAGATGTTACTTCTAATGAATTTATAATCCTGTGATAATCAATTTTTCCATACTCGGTTCCCGAAAAATAACTATCTCGCGGCAGGTAATCCATTAAATCTACGGACAATCCACCGGAAATTATTTCATTTAAGAACCGCGAATTATGTTTACCAAAGCTTAGAGATGAAATAGTTTTGGGATTGTATCCATGGCTTTTTGAAACATCAGAGATAATAGTTTCAGATATGATCCTCTCTCCTATTTTTTCATGGGAAATTGAATTAGTCTCGGCCAGTATTTCCTCAAAAAGGTGAGAATAAGGACCGTGACCAATATCATGCAACAAAGCGGCCAACCTTAAATACTGAACTGTTTCACTATTTGGCAGGTATCCTTTTTCTAATAGTGTTTGTCCAGCAAGACCTGCAAGGAACATTGAACCAATTGAATGTTCAAACCTAGAATGCAACGCTCCAGGATATACAAGGTGGGCTCCTGCCAATTGCCTAATCCGTCTAAGCCTTTGAAAAATAAATGTATCAATCAATTCCTTTTCGACAAGTGTGAATTTTATGTTTTTGTGGATCGGATCGGTAAATTCTCCAACGTATCGCAAGGTCATTTGCCTAAATCTCATCTCCCTAATTAACTATGGTTAAAGGTGGACCTCAATCTCCCACTATATTGACAATAGTGTTAAAAATGGACATCATAGGCATATCTGCGCAAAGTACCTTCCATTGATATATTTTTGCCAATCTTAAATATTCAGTTCTTGCTCTCATTAGAAATTCTTGGTTTCTCTCAAATTCATCAGCAATAAAATTATTGTTAGCAGTTCGTTTAATAGACACATCTGGAACTATATCCAATATTATTGTTATCTCTTCTTTCGGTAATCCTTTATCGAGGTTTACGAGCCAATCAAATCCAAGTCCGTTTGCTAGCCCGTAGGCAAGATTTGATTGATAATATCTATTCATAATGATGGTTTTTCCATTCTTGAGGTAATTTTCGATAACCTCTTTTTTTTCCCATCTATTTGCTGCAAGCAACATATGTTTGGTTTCGTTATTGTAATTTTTCCTGCCTTCTAAGAAATCTCTTATCTCACTACCTATTTTTGTAGAATAATCAGGAAAGCTCATTAATACAGCATTTCCTGAATGTTTATTATTTAGATAGTCAAGTAGTAATTTTGATTGAGTCGTTTTACCCGATTTATCAAGACCTTCTATCACTATTAACTTGCCTGAATATGCTTTATTCACAACTAATCGTCAGATCTAATGGTAAAAGTTTTAATTTATAAATCCTCTATATTCAGATAATATATTGAAACTTAAAGTCATAAGTCCCTTAATAATTGTCGCAAGTATTTACATCGTAATTTACTTTGCTTTTACGTCAGGTATTATAAATGCAATAATAGAGGGACAAGATTACAACAGGGCAACATTTCTGCCTTCAAGGGCAGTCCAAAATAATTATGAAACGCTCATTGGTATTACAGTATTAGCGTTTGGATTTATTGGAGCGCTTTTGACCGCCAGAGCGTTTATAGCAGATAAAATAAACGAAAAGTATGCCTTATTAGGTGGAGGATTCCTAATACTTTTGATTTCAATGATTTTCATGTATAAAATCATGGAATTGAAGGCATAGTAATCAAAAAAAAACATCTTCAACCTAAGATGTCCTTTATTATTATGGAATGGGGATAGACTTTTCTGTGCGATGATGATGATAGAGTCATGCTGCTTTGTTTTTTTTTTAAAATAGTAACAAAGAAGTTAGAATTAAACTGATGAGACCCTAAACACGAAATTGAGTTTGAAAACCTTCTGAAGTGGTTTCGATCAGTCATTAGACCTTCTTCCAATACAAGTAAATCTGCAATTAATTTATCCAAACCTCGTTGAGATATATACGAGGTAAGCACAATAGGTACATTATGCATACAATGACTTTGAAGTAGGATTTTTAATAGACATAGCCCTTTGTATCCGGCATTCTTAGTGTTTTCCATATTTGTCTCTTTTTTAGAAGCTCTCTTTTGGTAACTGTTAATTCCGTCATCGTAACCGTATTCGTAAGACCCAAAATAATCTATTAATCCGTTTAGCGAATCAATAACTAACACACAATCAGGCTCATCATAATCCATAAACTTGTCGACAACTTTTTCAAAAGCTATTTCATAAGGAAGAAATACTTCCGTCTCCTCAAGTTTCATAAGCTTGGAACCTCGATAAATGCTACCTCTCATATTTGTGAACTGAGTATCAAAATCTACAACAAGTATATTTTTTTCACAAAATTCAAGAATCAAATTCCCTAAAAATGACATTTTAATGCTTGGTTCTGAATAGTATACCAAATTGATACCACCTGTAATGACCTCGCTTAATGTAGTTTGAATTATTTCAGGACACCTTATATAATAATACGGAATCTGATATTTATTGAGTAATCAAAACACTTTGACAAATCCTGATAAAGATCTATTTGATTCCATCCAATCTGATTTCCACATAACCAAAAAAAAAATTTACTTAAATAATGGTTCAATAAGTCCACTTCCAATTTCTTCGATAAAGTCCATGACAGATTTTTGTTTGCGATACTCTGAAGCTGGGCCCGACTCTATTGAGTTTAACTCCTACCTAGATAGTTTAAAAATAGAAGTTAGAAAGAGGATCGCAGACCTCGTTCATTGTCGAGAGGATGAAATTATTTTTACTCAAAGCACTACTGAGGGGATTAATATGATAGCTAATGGTTTAAACTGGAGAAAAAAAGATAAACTGCTAATAAGACATTCAATAAATGAGCATTTCTCCAATTATCTACCATGGATCAAGAGTGCAGAGAATTCTGATTTGGTAATTGAGTTTTTCCCAAAAATAGATATATCATGCACTGGCAGTGCGCTGATTGAAGAATTTGAAAAGATATACGACAAACAGAGCTTTAAAATGGTGTCCACCAGTCATGTAATGTATAATAATGGCTCTATTACTCCCGTCGAATTTCTTGGTAAAGCCATTAAAGAGAGTGATGATACCTTTTATTCAATTGACGGTGCACAAAGTGTCGGAGCCATTGATCTAGATATCCAGAAGATAAATTGTGACTTTATGACATTTCCTAGTTTTAAATGGCTGTGTGGGCCCTTAGGATTAGGTATATTATTTGTTAAAAAGAAAATAATGAATGAACTAAATCCGATCTTTGTTGGCTCAGGTTCTGCAGAGGTTAGTAAAATCCCCAGAAGAAAAAGGATTGGTTCCAATGATGACTTCAAATCAATTGGGGACATAGTTTTTTTTAAATATCCTGACAGATACCACGCGACTTTTAGAAATTTTCCCGCCCTGGCAGGTCTAGAGGCCTCATTGCGATACATACTGAGAATTGGTGTAAATAACATTCAAAGTAGGATAAAGTATCTATCATCCATACTAAGAGAAGAGATTTTAAAATCAACAGAGATAATTATTCATGAGGCAGAGGAGGAAAAATATAGATCTTCATTACTCTCATTTTCATTTAAAAGAAAAAATAATTCAAAAGTTCAAAAGTTGAATACTATGTTACAGGAACAAGGAATAATATTGGCTGAAAGGGAGATTGGAGAAAGAAAAATACTAAGAGCCTCCCCACATTTTTATAACTCTGAAAATGAAATCCAAAAAGCCTCTGAAGCAATTAAATCATTGATAAAAAATTTGGAATAATGTCATGGTGCTGCAAACTCAAAAATCTTTTTTGCCTTGTCCTTCAATTACTATCATAGTCAAGGTAGAACGCACTTTGTCTATTTTTCTAATCTTCCAGGTAATAATTTCTCGCAGCTTGTCCATATTATCGGATGAAACTCGTACTATAATGTCATAAACCCCAAATACCCCATTTACCTCCACAACCTCAGGTACATCCTTAATTTTTTTAATGATTTCACTTTCAGATCCTAGATCACAATTTATCAATACATAGGCAGTAGGCATGTTTTACAGATCAATTTTAAATTATTAAACGTTTATCATTCGAATAAATAAAAAGCACTTAAAAACAAACATGAAATACATTTACTTCAATACGTAGATACTTTGAATCATTTGCATATAATTAATATACCCTAATAAAAAAATAGACATTAAAGCGGGGGTCGCCTAGCCTGGTAGGGCGTGGGATTGCTAATCCCATGTTCGTAAGAACTCGTGGGTTCGAATCCCACTCCCCGCGCCATAATTGTGGATTCATATGATGACTTTATTAGTTCAATAATTGACAAAGGAACCGTTAAAGATTTGCAAGAGTCAAGAGAGAAACAATGACACAATTTACCAAATACAAGGTCTGATAAATTGAATGGCGCTATTGGCTTAATTTGCAAATATCAAAAGCCGTTTATCAAAAAATCTTTAAAAAAACTTGTGTAAAATTCGGTAGAAAATGCCGAGATTATATGTAAATATATAATTGCATAAGAAAATGAAATTAACATCAAAGAATCAACCAAAGAAGATAAAATTAAGGTTATTTTGGATTTGATAAAATTTTTGAATTTCAAAGATTTAAAAGAATTTACCAAAGAAGACATCCTAGTTTATCTTAATCAATATAGAAAGCCCGAAGAAATTGATCCAGATCATAGATGGATAGCAACATGAATAATAGACACTTGATATTGCTAAAATTCTTCAGATGGCTTTATGATCTATGTAAGATGTATGAAGCAATTTCTACCTACCAGGTCTTCAAGAAGACCCAGTCAATTATTAGATCCAACGAAATTGACAACTAAATACTTGATACTGATTTGAAGATTTGTCCTCTCCTTATTAAGTAACTATATACATATTGCTCACTGGGTAATTTAACCTTAAATATTAAGAACTAATTATTTTGATATGCAAATGATTAGTATAAAAAATAATATTTGATTGCATATAATTAAACTTATACAATGAGTTTTGAATAATTGGAATGATATTGATAAAAATTAGATAAGCTATTACCTATTTTTAGAATAGGTTAAAAGTCTAGACTTTTAAATTTAGAGATTGTTTGTTCTTGTTTTTGTCCTCTCCTCATCATGACTAAAATCTTCCAATCTCAATGATGTAATCTCGTCACTTGTTATCAAACTGACTTGTAAAGTCTAAACCAATGACTACCTGACATGTGAGCAAATCCCACCCCTTCTATAAATTATAGTTTGTTTGATGACTCCACGAGTATACAGTATGGATTCGAATGCCCAACTACGTCTGGTCATTTTTATATGAAAGACTATTTGATTTAACATCATAATAACAGGGTCAAAGCATTTCTGAGTGTTTTTATTGGGATATGAAAGATCAGTCAGATTTTGAGTTAGCAAGAATTGATCGGCTGATTCAAAAACCGGTCCATTTTGCTGACCTAAGGGAAATAATAAAGAAGATATGGGAAACTTGAGTTAACGTTAGAATTTATTCGGAAGGCATTATAACGCCAAAGTCAATTTAATTTATCTTTTTTCTTAGTTATTCATATTTTAATTGCGGTTTCATGATGATCTATTATTGTTTGCCTCATATCTTCTGGCAAACTGTCAAAGTCTTTTTGATGATACATGCATACACCTTTTAGGTTCATTTCAAAACGTGTAGATAGATTTAATTCGTAATCAACAAGATCTCGTAGTCGATTTTCAAAAATAAAGGAACCCATATCTCCCAAAATAGAAACTCCATTTTTCCTTAATTCATTAGCATATGTAACCAAATCTCTACTGGTCTGCCATACTGATTCAATATTTGTTTGACCAATATATTTTCCCAAGGAACCAGCAATTAACAAAGTTTTCTCCTCCTTTTCAATTTTATCTATTTCGATTTTTTTTAAATAGGGCTTCTCTAACTGGATTTTCTGTCTCATAAAATGGCATCATTTGAATAACTTCTTCTTTGTTTTTGATTTGTTCAGGTATGTAATGAGTATAAAATTTTCTTAATATAGTCAAATCTGAATAAATAAGTAGACAATGCAGACCACAATCATATTCTGATATTTTTTTGCTGCAACCTTAGTATCCATGGATATTATACTATTGTTAGTTTGAATAAAACAACACTACTTAATCCTTTTTTCATCAAAGGTCATTAATGACTACACATAGTCATTTAGTAAAAATTATTCATATCGTAGATATACTAGATGATATGGAAAAATAATCAGAAAAATTATATCCTTTCACTCTGTCAAGTTGCAAAAAGTACCATAGAAATTTTTCTCTAAAGTTTATGAATACAATATCTTTAAAAAAAACCATAATCAAAGTCGTATATTATAATCTATTAACTAGTTGTCTCCTCAAGCATCGTTGTGGAGTTAAAATCACTCTGTTGGTTCTATTAGACTATTGGAACAATTTACTCTCTTGATGATGGCCTTAAGTAACACAATCCCAAGATAACCTAATGGGTTTGAATGCCAATCTTTATATAATATTTTAATCAAGTCTAGATCTTAAACAATTGTTTGTTTTTAGGATCAAATAAATTAATTTCACTTTCTCCTAACTTTCTATGATATCATAAAAAAGATAATAAAGGAACAAGACTCTACTGTTGTTTATTTTACAAGATTATAGTTTCATTTAGGAAGGCTAAACACAAAAGTACAGCCAATCCCATCATTGTTGTTAAAAGCCCAAATCCTTCCACCGTGAGCCTCAACTAGTTTCTTGGTAATATAAAGTCCAAGACCAGTTCCAAAATAAGAGTCTGTTGCAAACTTTTCAAATAACTTTGGCATTATCCCTGGAGATATTCCTTTACCAGTATCAGAAATTCCAATATATACCATCTTCCCTTCTTTTTTTTCTCTTATGTCTTCTTTTTCCTCTGCTATGTTGTTATAAGTAATATCTTTTGTTCCATCAATTTCTGTTTGATTTAAGTTAAGGTCAAAATCATCGTTATCTCTTATGATGATATTGATAACATCATCTCTTTTAGAAAATTTGATACCATTATCTATCAGATTAATCAGAATTTGATTTAATCTCAGTTTATCCGCATAAATCGAACTATGATCATCTATACTATTATCTATAAAATTCAATATAATGCCTTTATCTCTAGTTTTTTGATTAAATTGTCCCTCAATAATTTCATTAATCTCTTTGACCAAATCTACTTTCTCTTTCTGAAGTAGATCACCAGTACTATCTGACTCAAACCTAGCGACATCTAAAAGATTATTTGTTAAAATATTTAATCTTGATGCATTTCTAGAAATACTTTCATGGTGCTCATAAAGTTTAGCCAATATTGTTGCTATTTCTTCGAATGTCAGATTTTTTTTATTCCTCAAATAATTGTCAAACAGTTCATCATTTAGTTCAGAATATCCCGTAATGGCTTGAGTTGGAGTTCTCAATTCATGTGCTGCAGTATTTATGAAGTCGTCTTTAATTACTCCTTCATGCTTTAGTTCTTGAGCAAGAATACTTTGGTTAAGTATCATTTCGAATATTGAACAATACGATATCACTGTTGGAATACTATTAGAAAAGATAGAGAAACCAATTGGTGGGTTTACTTTTCCCTCATCTAATGTCTTTATTTCCATGATAAGACATTCTTTTCTGTCTACTACTAACGATTTTATATTAATGTCTATGTTCGGTGCAATATCTTGAATTTGAATATTGTTATTTCGAGTGTTAGTTAAAAGTGCAAGAGATAAGGATTTTTTAATTGAAGAGTCTATTGGCACAAGCATGTTAATTTGTAGATTTTCTTTTTGATCAGACATTTCCTTTAAAAGTTCAAGAGTGCCACTTTTCTCTTGAAGATGAAATGCACTGGCAGTAGAATACATTATTTGTATTTCCTTCTTGGCTTCTCTAATCATGTCAAATTCTTTTTTCTCTGCTCTCTTGTATTCATTAAAAACAGTGGTAACAGGAGAGACTATTCCTGCTTCTAATTCTCTTATCCTTTGTTCTGACGGTATGGCCTTATCCCATAACGTATCAAAAACAAACTGTTGTTGTTCTACAATTTCAGGCACATTACTAAATATAAGTTGGGGTATAGGTTTTGCTTTGTGAAGAGTTGCTACAGCCACGTATTCTTTTTCATCTGCTACTTCAAAATTTCCTTTCATTCCTTCTAAATGTCTGATTTCAGAGAACTCGAGCATCTCTTTACAATACTCTAAGTTATCTCTGGTTACCTCAATCACGTATCTAAGTTTCACACCTCTGTTTTTGAATGCAGCAATTCTCGTGTTTTTAATTGCTTCTATCTCTATAAACACTGACGGGGCAGTAGAATTAACACAGGAGTCGATTTTTTCTCTAGTCCTATTAACGAATTCAATTATTGTTTTATCTGCGTCTTCTACACCATGAATTACCTTAGTGAACTTATTATCTTCTTTTGTAGTTGAATTACCTGAATCTATTATTTCAGATTCATAAAAATGTTCACTGTCTTTGTTTTTTTTAATTAATATGGGACACTCTCAAATCATTATCATGATATATTTCAGTAATGTTAATCAATTTATACATACCATAATATGGCTTTCATAGTATAATAGTATGACCTAATTTCGTACACTTACTTCATTTTTGAATAAATAAAAAAATAAAGAATTAAAAATTCAAGTAGTTTTAATTACTTTTATAAAATGCTCTAGATTTCTTGTCATTTATTCTTCAGACCACTACTCTTCTGTATACCGTGAGTGCAAGAAAGTGGTTTAAATCCCCTTCCCTACAATAGATAAAAAAGTTTTATTTGATGACTCCACGATTTTACGGTATGGATTCGAATCTCCAACTTCGTCCCATTTATGAGTATCAATCAATCCTACGATTATTAATAAAAAAGCAGCAAACCATCAGAAGTTTTTTGTTAGTAAATTCTTTCTAGGTATTATCTAATCTAATTTAATAATGTGAAGATTATCCTTATCTTTTTTATTTAAAAATAAATATGGTTAAAGATATTGAATAATAATCTAAAAATAATACCTCAAAAGGTAAAATTTACTTGACTGTAGTAGCAATGGCATCCTTGCTATTGATGGCCTTCAACGTAAACTCAAATATGAGTGCATATGCATCCATATTTGAAAACATTCAAAATGCAGACGATGTTGGACAAAGTTTAGAATGTGTCATTATTGTAGTAGGTTGTGAGGCTGTTGGTTCGTTGGTAGCAGTGGCGATGTAATTGTTGGTAGCGGGGATAACAACGGCGGCGATGATCCACTAACATGTGAAGAATGCTTTAATGAATAGCTAACACCTACACAAATCCAAGTACTTGTAGCTTCTTTTGGAGATTCGAGTTCACTCGCAGGGTTTTATGCTGAAGTAATGGCAGATCCCGAACTTTTACTCCAAATCGAAATATTCCTATTGGACGTTGTTGAAGTTGATGCAACTGCAGTTGAGGAGCTGATAGACTGTATAGAAGCACACTTAGCTTAGTAATTCAAAAAATCAAAATATGTATCGGACAGATATTTTCTCTTTTTTTACAAGTGTCGAATTATATAGTTCACCGATACCGTTAATTGAATAATTATATCTTGTAAACGTGTGATAGCAATGATTCGCTAAATACTTCTAGCGTAATAGTAATAGTCCATTAATCATGAATTTTAGATTGAACAGCAAAATATTAGAGTAATTTTGTCTGTCTGGAATACATGCGAATTATATTATTATTATTATTATTATTAGATTCCTTATTGTCTACAGGTAAATCATCAATTAATACTGCCATGATTCTAGCTCTGAAGATTTTTAATTCTTCTCTATACAGACCAAAGCCCTCATTAACAACTTCGCCATTATCATGATAGATTTTTTTACCTACAGAGTAAAAACCCTCGAAAATCTCCTCTCTATTGTGCTTTTTGTATAAATCTCTAACGTAAACCTCTTCTACGTCAACCATGTTCTTTTACATTGCCTGAAAATTATCAAGATTTGAGCAATAACAAGAAAGATTAAACTTTGTCAGGACTAGACCTGACTTGATTAAATATGATAAAAATGAAAGTCTGTCACATATGTGTCAACCCCTGAGTGGCAGCGTTGAATGAGTAATAAATTTACGTTTTGCTCGTTTAATATCTTGCAACTAAATTAAAATCGTTTTCTAATACTAATCTCCTAACGTTATTAATTCATAGAATTAGAGTCTCACTTTATGCTTTCATCATCTTATAAAAATTAACATAGTTTTACTCATAGAAGGTGTATAAATAAGATGTGTTACTCTTTACTAATAGAGAGTATAGTTTAAGTAGATCATTTTGAGGTTCTCTTTGCGTAATGACGAATAGGATCCTATATTTTAAAACCAAGTAAAAGATGGTAGATAACTTCTAACAATTCAATATTTCTCGAATGTTAGATATTGTTTCTTCATCTTCAGAACCTATTAAATCACAAACGATCTGGTCGTTGTCACGATTGTTATCTGTTAAAATCTCCTTAATTTCATTTGCTGAATCAATGGAGTTTGTCACATTCAGTGGATTTTGAATAATTGCTTTGATAAGATCACCGATTGTGCTAGGCTGTTCTGGTGGCGGGGAGATAACCGGATTTACAGTTATCATCACTTCATCAGGTTCGCTTGTTATGCCTTCATTGTTAGTAACAGTTAATTCAAAAATAAGTTCAGTTAACTCATTTACTTTTGGCGCAGTAAATGTCGGACTTGACGAACTTGAATCGCTTAAACTAACTTCCGGTCCTTTAGTTTGGATCCAGTGATATCTCAACGACAAAGAATCATTAGGGTCAGAGCTGTTAGTTCCATCTAGTTGGACAATATCGTTACTTTTTACAGATTGATTAGGGCCCGCATCGGCAATTGGTTGAGGCCTTGTTGATTCTGAAATAGTCCATACGAATATGGCAGGGTCAGGATCTTTATTTCCCTCAGTGTCTACTGCGACTACTTTGAATTCATGCTGCATGTTTCAAGCTAAATCATTATATGTTATCGTAGTAGGATTAGAATTAGAACAATTGCTAAATTCGCTACCATCCAGGCTACACTCAAATCCAACTATAGGGTTTGTACCCGCGTCTGCTTGAACCTTGAAGGTAATTGAAGTAGATGTGGTTGAGCTTTCGTTTTGAATCGGCATACTCATATCGTCGACAGCCGATATTATACCTGTGTTTATAGGCGGTTCCAATATGTTATCAGGAGCAAGAACCGAAATAGAGTGTGAAGCAGAGTTGGTAACGTACATATAACCGTTAAATGGATTATGCGCCATGGACCTCGGTGCTTGTCCAACATTGATGGTGTCTACTAGAGTGTTAGTCGAGCTGTCAATCATGTAGACGCTGTCAGGGGAGTAGCCTGCATACATATAATTATTGTCTGGATTATATGCCAGACTCGTGATACATGGAACCTGATCGCCTTCACAAGACAAAGGTAGGGTATCTACTACAGTGTTAGTCGAGCTATCTACCCAGGTAATACCATAATATCCTCCTCCATACATATAGCTATTAAAAGGATTAAAAGCTAAAGAACTGGACCCCATAGCAACGCTTGCGACCACACTATGGGTCGAGGTGTCGATAACATAAGCTCCTCTTTCCCCCGTAAGATATCGCGTTATATACATATCGTTGTTCGCCGGATTATACTCAATTTGTGATAGTATACCCTCTAGGGTAAAATTTCCTGCCACAGCATTAGTATCGGTATCTATGAACGAAACGAGATCATTGAAACCATCATATCCATTATAAATAACGTACACATAATTATTTTCAGCTTTATAAGCAATACTTCCATGGCTTAGTACATTTATGTTCTCAACCACAGTGTTAGTCGAGCTATCTATTACTGTAATTCCCCCCGAGGAACTAGTAACATACATGTCATTATTCATAGAATTATATACAATAGATTCAGCATTGGGGATAGGTATAGTATCGATAATAGAGTTGGTTGAGCTATCTATAACTACTACTCCCTCAGCACTAGTTACATACATGTATTTGTTGTCTGTATTATACGCTATATCGCGAGGAGCAGAGCCAATTTCAATTGTATCAATAACTGTATCAGCAAAAGATTCTTTGATGGTAGGAAGGGAAACCACTACTGCCAACGTTACTATTGTAAATAGCAGATATATACAATAATCCGTATTTTTCATTTAAAACCCATATTAAACCAACTTATTAAAGGGTAAATAAAATTATTTTCGAATTTGTTACTATCTGAACAAGGTTGGAGGGTAATCCAAAAAAAATTCAATGACAGTAAAGAAGCAAGGCTGAAACAAAATATATACATTAAAGGTATCTATTCAATTATTAACAATTACTATAGTAATTTATTATTATTTCTGTGAGTCAATTTACCTAGGATTATAATCTATAGTATCAACCTAATCATTTTAGATTCCAAATAATCTTTTAATCCTGATCAAAATGATTTATTAGCCTTACTGTTTGCAGTATACTGTTGTTTTATTCATTTTAAAGATGAACGAAAAGTTGTAGACATCATATAAGATACAAAATAAAGATTCTAGCATATGTGATTAGTTTTAGTGGAATTGTATTTTTTTAGACTATTTGGAACAATGTCCGATATCGCCAAACCATTAAAATGAAATTTGAAAGTTAAAACGATATTCATGATTAATAAATGATGTTGATCAATTGAAAATGCTTTGGATACAATGACAGTTAAGAAACTAAAAGATTCAGAATACAAACAACCTGTTATTACAACAGTACTTTATAATCCCGATATCCTACTAGCTATATTATTAGATTCATTCTATTTACCATTAGAGCAATTAAATATTATTTGGAATAAAATGATGTTCGACTTTATCATGAAATATTTTAGAGAATCAATACAACGCATAGAAAAAGAATGTAGAAGAAAAGACGTCGAATTTAAGTTAATAGTACAATCATCTGATGAGAATAATAAATTTTTGAAATCAATGAGATATTGTGACAAGAGGCATCTAGACAATGTTACAGAAAGCCTTCAGATATCCGATGATAGATTATACCTAAAACCTTTATTCAATAAGTTTAATGAAGAGCCCACTCATGTTATATTGAGTAATTTACCCCATCTGGTAACACAAAAACAACATCTATTTGATAACTTATGGCAAATAGCCAGACCACTTCAACCTTAATAAGTGAGTCAAACTTCTAGTAAATAGATACATTATTCCCCAAGGCTGTCCTTTCGATACATCACCACAATCATCCCTCGGTTTCTCTGTTAATGAATAGCGATCAATACAATCACCACGAATACCACAACAATAACAACAACAAAACATAGATATCAACCAAGATCCAAATACATTCAATAGTCCAAGGATCGATAGTGACACTGCAAACACGAATAACATTCCTCAAGCTGAAACGTCAACTCCCATTCAAAGATCTTTTAATCCCGCTGGTCAATATGAGCCAGGCTCTTGACAAACAGAATTATCTATTTTCGAAAAATCTAATAGTTCGGCTAATTCCTATACTCCTGATGCTGGAAATTCCAGCTAGAGAGATCTCAGTCTCAACCAAACCCAAGTCCTCAAATACCGATAGCGCCTGGAAACATACCAACCACTATTCTAGATGAGACTTCTCTTACTGTAATTACAAAAATGATGAATTTCTATACAGGATCTCTTAAAGTTTCTGATTTTTGAGATTTGTGTAAAGAGGACTATTCAAACTAATGGAAAGTTTAGATATATAGATGCTATACCAAGATGTGCTATTGGCTCGGTTCAGGATTTCAATATACAGTCCAGACGCCTGGTTCTAAAACAATATGGATAAATAATCTGTGCAAATTAGGTGTTAAATCTGTAATGGTCGAAACTCCAAATCTTAGCAATAACATAGATGCTTTTGAAACAAAGTCAAGTACTATCTCTATTTCTCCATATTCTTCACAGTGATTGTGAAATACAAACTCAACGCCTTTTTCTTTCTCTGTAATACGACGGTCATGGTTAATTATGACTTTGGTTGATTAGAATAGTATCAAAACAGTTTTGTCTTTTAGGATTCTTATCCTGTTTGATTTCGCGATTGATATCGACTACAGAACTATATCAAAATGGTCTAATTTTACAGCTAGCTTCTCAATGAAATGTACGGATAACTAATGCAAAATAATATAATAAGCAATTGAAGAGATCAAGATAGAAAGAGTAAGAGGATTACACTCTTCACTAAATAATATTAAATCAGATATTCAGTTATGTGACTAACTAACCTTGTTTTCCATGGGACAATGCCTTCAGATAACATCTTCGTCTTCTTCATAATCATCCATGAACAGAGACTTTACACGTCTATCATATAATTAAAAGTAAATGATATATCCATTTTAGTCTATCTGGCTTTGCAATACTTTTGTCATCTTCCTAGTTAAATTAGAAGAGTGTGTTCTTACTTATCAAGTAAATAATCGGAGTAACATGCTTTATTAAACTACATAATGAAATCAATATGCGCCGCCCTTTCCAGGAGACACTATAAACTCTATTTCCGCCTATACGAATCGAAAAATAAATATATATATCCATTATAAACCCCTGTTTTTTTTTATTAGATAAATGACTAATCAAAAATATCTTTTTAACCTACATTGGTTGGCTATATTTTCCTGTCACAGACAATACATTTTTTAATCAAAGACATTTTTCATTTTTATAATGTCTATAGGATTGCCAAAGAAAGAAGATGAAACCCTGGTAAACACAACGCCTTCTGAAAAAATTGGAAATGAATCATACAACGTAGTAGGCGTCAATGTATTAAATCAAAACGGCGTTAATGTGCAGCAAATTATTCAGATGCTGGTTTACAATGCTTCTGTAGAATTTACTGCCTACTATTATTTTACGAATCTTCGCTTGCATTGCACCGGAGCTGAAGGCGAAAGTATTAAAGAAGTCATTGAAGATGCACGGCTTGAGGATCTAAGTCATTTTGAGTCTTGCTTGTCAAGAATTTATGAACTTGGCGGCAGTATACCTAATAATGCTGAAGAATTTATTAGAATGTCTGGATGCGAATTTTTGCAGTTACCATCACCAAACAGAACTGACGTGAAAGAGATCCTCAAGAAATGTCTAAAGGCTGAACAGGGAGCCATAGTCAACTGGAACAAACTTTGTAATATTACCTTTGGCAAGGATCATGCCACATATGATTTAGCAAAGGACATACTTAGAGAGGAGTTAGAGCATGAATCTTGGTTTATTGAGCTACTGTATGGAAGACCATCTGGTCATATGAAAAGGAAATATCATGGTGAATCACCACATACAGCCAAACACTCTAGAGCATTGGATAGATAAGGGCATAATCAAATTTTCTTTTTTACTTTCTTATTCTCCCGCCTCCTTTCGAAGTGGGTTATGGGCTTTTGTTCTTCAAAATACATCTGCTTATATTTAAAAATAAAGAGAACTATATCTTAGACCTATGCAGTAATAGGTTTTTTTTCGACTTGTTAAGTTAGAAATTCTGTTCTCGATTTTCCCGTTGTTAGTCGATCGTTTTATTAGTACAAGCAAAATAATATTGGTATTAAGTAAAAATCATATCCTATACAAACTACATCTCTATACCAATGGAATGACAACGATATCAAATGTGAGAAAATAGAATTACCTTCCAATTGGAGATTTAGCCTTATTATCAGATATCACTGCTTTTTAATTGTATTCTAAATGTTTTAATTATATTAATAATATAAAATACGAAAAACCCCGACGCAACTGTCTAATTTCAATTGTATTGGATAAATCTCAAAATGCAATATTTTAAGTTAAAATTTCAAATCTATTAACCCCTTTTTTTGGCTATTGCTACAATGATTCTGTCTATGTTTGACACAAATAGAAATTTTCATTGTGCTATATAATACTTCTCAACTTTTTTTTAAAAATGCAGTTTTTTTCGTCTGTGTCTTGTTTGTGTTTTTTGGGGTTTTTGTTATAATTTATAAGCTAGATTTGTGCCACATCACTGGCTCGTTTAGGGGCATTTTTGTTAAGTTTTTTTTATTTTTTATAACAGTTAACACTCTTTGAAAGTCAAATTCTATTATAGCTATACCTCGTATTCGCACCATATCTTTACAGTTTTGCAAAATATGGATAAGCTTGATTTAACATTAATAATATATCAAAATGTTATCATACGATATTAGTGCTATATGAAGCTGAAAGTCGTAGCCTTTGATTTGCTTATTTGTAGAACCAGGTGTAGGCATATTAGTGAAAATTAATTAAAAGTTTGTGTTGAAATTGACACAGGTATAAATTTTTCTCAAGGTATACGAATTTAATTTATGCAGGAGATGGATTTTTACATCTAATCGATTTCTTAGTATGTCAAACAATAAGTTAATAAGTTAACCAATTTATAAAAAGTACTGATGAAGAGTTGAAATATTCTTATCTAACCAAGCCGCTAAGAATTTTTTCGCACGATAATAAAGTCTCTTCTTTCTGTAAAAAAATCTAGCCCTGAAATAAATTCAAGCGTAATTATTCCTCGTTTTTTATTATGGTTAGGACCGAGTGGACTTTATCTATTTTTCTAATCTTCCATGTAATAATTTCTTTCAATTTATCCATGTCATCTGACGAAACTCTTACTATTATATCATAAACTCCAAATACTCTATTTGTTTCTTCGACCTCATCAACTTCACTGATTTTTTCTAATATTTCGTTTTCTGATCCTAAATCACAGCATAATAAGACGTAGGCCGTTGGCATGCTTTGTAATAATAATAATTTATATAGACTTTATTTAAGTATCGGAAGGTTCAAACATAGCAAAAATAATATAAATAGTCAACAAAAAACCTAAGCATCTTTAAAATAAAATGTTTTTGCAGTAGTTTAAACTAAATATCAATATAAAAAAGTTTTTTTTAACTCTTAGGTGCTGGTTCATTCAGACTTCTTATCATTCACCCAAATATTGGTTGCTATTTCATCTCACTACTTGATATTACTCTGCCGCGACAATCTAGTTTCTTCTCTTCAGAGGATAACACTGGAATTTTATATTGACATTTTCAGAGTTTGACGTTTTTATGCTATCTCCGCATGAAATTTCGCCTTAATATCTCAAATTATATCACTCCAAGAGAATGTTTGAATTGTCATTTGAGAAGAAAATATCTAATCTCTTTTTAGTAATTATATTTGCCTGTCTGTAGAATTTAATAGTTAAATCATCATCATCATCACTTAACGTCTGCTGCAGAATGATAAAGGAAATACAAGTGGTTATTACTTAGACCCGTCTCTATAACTTATTTTTTACGAATTAAGTATTACTAAATTAATAAAATGTGGAACTTTTGAAACTGGGTTTTTATTTATTATAGCGCTTTTTGGTAGGATACTTTTTTTGTGTTCATGATAAAATTCAGACAATTCGAAAAAGTAAACAAAAATGTAAAAAATGAAAAGGAATGTGGTAGTAATAATATAGTTAATACTTCATAATTTTCGAAATAGTGCTTGTGTAGGCAGAAAATAAAGAAAACGACGAACACAAATATAGTTTATATCAGCGTGTTTCTATTTTTTTCTCCTGTAATACCTGCTGAAATAATATGTATGCTTGTTATCAATAGGGCTATTCCAATCAATATCCCTGCGATTGCAAGTCCAATTCCTGGATATACAATTACTACTACGGCGAGAATAATTGACACAATTCCTACTCCGATGCCAAAGTATTTTGACCATCTACTGCTTTGTGGGTCCTTTATACCATGAACAATTCTTGAAATTCCGTCTATCAGTAAAGCAATACCTAAAAGTAAAACGACAACAATGCCTGCTCCTACTGGGTAAACTAATGCTATCACGGCGACAATAACTACCAAAATGCCCAGACCGACGCTAACAAATCTAGATCTTCCAGAAAATACTATCCCACTTACAATCTTTTCAATTCCGGCAAACAACAACAAGAATGCTAAGAATATAACAATGGAGATAGAACCTAAGATGGGATTTATTAACACTATAATCGATAATATTAATATGATAATACCTAAGCCGATCTGAGCCATCCTTACCCATGGGGGCGACTTTTCAATCGCCAATTATTTTACCACCTAAAGTAATTCCATGTAGGTCCTGGCTGTTGACTCCCGACAATTCAGAATGTTGAATTTGAATAATAATACATTCTATAAACGGAATGTACTTCATCATTACCACATTACTAGTTTAGGGATATAATATTTAATTTTTTAGAATAACTATTATAGAAACAAATACTATAATATCTATTGTATACCCTCCGCTCTTTGGATTCCATTCGTTATTTTGCTACTATTGAGAGAAAGATAAGACCAAACAAATTCTTTTATGCTCTATCAGTCACTATATCAAAATGAAAAATTTTTTAAAGATATTATCTTAGATGCTATTTTGCTTTCTCGACCATATCTACGAGAATTTTTATTAGGATGACAAAATGTTCATGTGGTGTATATGCCATATCGATTGACGACAAGACCTTAACATTAATACAAGTATAGTTGTTTGATGTTCTCGCCAAGGTTCGTTGGTACTGACGCGATGGTATTTCCGAAAATTACCATGTTACAAAAAAAATGTTGACTCAGCAGTGTTTTGCTTCCCAAATGCATTTTGCTAATACCTTGTTCTCTATAATAGTTGACTTAGAAAATCAAATGAATTTCAGAAGGTTTATCAAAACTTGTCATGGAAGCTTGGTTACTCCTTCAGTGATAGCGTATAGTTCATTTTGGATAGGTCCAATGACCTTCCATAAGTAGGATAACTAAAGACCGAGAATAAAATCGGAAATAAGGGTGGTAGAATTTAAACGGATACCTGAAGAAATATTAGGTGGATACGAAGGAGTGACCCGCAACATAGCACTAAATACTCCAATAGATATAATTAGTGAAATTATGATTATTGGGTTGTTTCAGAAGTAATGTAACTGAGCAATATGAATGGCATAATGAGAACAGTGTGAATATTACAAATACATATTCAGTTCATTAACTGTTCCCATCTTACTCTTTATTATTTTTACTACTCTTATGTCATAATTCATGTCATAATTGCCAAATTTTATTTTGATCTTTCTTATATACTTGGCTGACTTATTTATAACAGCATGATGTCAAATATCATGAAATGTAAGTGTGGACAGAAAGACATCATAAAATTAAGGCATAATGAAACAATAGAACAATTAATGCGGAGACGAAAATGTCCGAGGTGTGGTACTGTTGGGGTATGGAAACAGCTTTCGCAAGATGAATACATGTGGGAAAAAGCAAGTCATCAAAAATAAGAAAATATAGTCTGCTAATTACCTAATTATCTTTGTTATTTTATTTTTTGTAGGAGTGATACTGACGAATATGATTCTTCAGCAAATCCATGTCATTAAATCTCTTTCCACAATTAGAGCAATCATATGTTTCAGACGTTGTGTGATATAATAGTTGATGATGCATTACGTTTTCAATTTTCCGATATTTTTTGCCGCATACTGGACAACGATGTTTCTTAAAAATATTTAACAAAACAACAGTTCCGGATCCTATTGACATTGATAAAAAAAATGAGACGGATATGTCCTCACAAAAAGAAATGAATATGTTCCATTAAGTTTATACAGTGCATACGAAAAATCCATGTCTTCCATTCAATGTTATAGTGGGTGTAACATGTGCCACATGGATCTTAAATTTTGACTAGCATTTATCCAATTCAATTACAGCGAAATTATTTACTCAGTTGTCCTGTTCATGATAATCTGCTCTACAGCTTGGCTAAAATTCAATAACCCATTTTCCTTGGCATACTTTTCTATCAATTTCACCTGCTGTGGTGTAAAACAAACTGGTATGGTTCGTCTTTGATTATTCATACGATTAAACTGTTAGTATCCTATATTAATATATTTTCTACGAAAGCCAGATAGGATACTATAAATTAACGGAGATCATCCTTCTGGTTTCTTATCAATCTCTCTTCATTATATTTATAATTAATGATTCTCCTACCTGAGGTTTTCCATAATTTTCGTATGTTCGTCTTGGCATAGTGATAGTAATGCTTGTTTGAGGGTATGATTGGATAATCGTTTGTGGCTGCGCTCGTAACATAGCCTCCATTATTGGCTGCAATTGATCTTTCATCTCCTTATCTGGTATGGCCCTGTTGATGGCTTCTAACATCATTTGTTGTTGTGAAACAGGCTCTAATTCAATATCTTCTATAAGCGTAAGGGTTACAGCTACTCCATTATCATTTAAATTCTTGATCTTGTATACATTTTCTCTAACTTCCACAATTTTTTATGGAATTATTATTTATATATTCGTAGTTATAGGTATTAAAAATAATTATTCCCGATGGGGTTTAATCCATAGCCGGTGGAGCCTGGCAGAATTCGACTAAAACCCCATGAAGGGACTTTGGGTGTATAAATGTGATTTTTCGACCGTAGGAACCAGAACGAATATTTCCCAAAAACCGCATTCCCTTGTCCATTGCATTTTTTACATCCGATTCTATTTCATCAGCAGTAATTGCAATGTGATGGATACCCTCACCTCTATCTCTGAGAAATTTGCTAATAGGACTATTATCATCCAAGGGCTCTAAGAGCTCTAATCTAGTGTCCTCCAGATTTAGCATTATAACCTTTACTTTTTCGGCTTCAACTTCCTCAAAGTCGATTTTGTCTATCCGTAGAACTTTCTTGTAATTTTCCAATGCCAAATTCGCATCATTTACAGCTATGGCGATATGATCAACACGCATATCAAGATAATTTATTATACGAATATATATATTAAAATCGTTGGTCTAGAAAGAGAACGGATCTTTCTAGACAATTGAGTCTATCCAATAAAGCTAAAAAAAACAAGTTTTCATAGTACAGTTTAGAGAGAACAAATTTTTCCTAACTATATATACAAATAAGATACAATGAATAGCTACCTATCAACCTTATATTTTATCTCATTTTTCATTCTGTATTCTTTTTGCTAATACTATAAATCCTTAATAGGTTTATAAGATAAATTGGTCTCACCCAAACTTGAATAATTCGAACATTCTTCCAGGTTACCTTAATTGCTTTATTAATTATACCAAAAATCAATGCAAAGATTGCCCGCCCAATAGTATTACATTCAGTTTGGAAAGTTTTGTTATTGACAACAAGGACTTATCTAAAGACCTAAAGATGTATATAAAATCTTTGAAAAGTCGCTACGAGGAATCTCTATTATAGAATCATCTGAAATTCAAACTAATCCTACCAACACCACAGTCCTTTATTTGCAAAGTTTGTTACTAAAAAGTGAATTAGACGTCCAAGAATTAGGGGTGATTACAAGTGTCCCAAGTAACATCAATCAGACCAACTCAACTATTGTACCTGGTAAAAATCTTCACATAATGCATCAGCCGTTGATAAATAATAAATAATAACTCATCAAGTCAAATAGCTATAGCAATTGTAAATTTAGCGTCAAAAAGCGCAGATTTATTTACAAATTCAGTTTGTGTTATCTATAAAATTAACGAATACTCGAATCTATCATATGATATAGCATAACAAAGCAATGGCTAAATAATCTTCTTTTTAGAAAAATAGTGGGTTGCCAAATATCAGGAGTACGTGCTTTTTTTGGCATCTATAATTCCTTCATGAATAATTTGATTCTATGGGTTCATGTACTTTAATAAAGGAATAGATATGTGAAATACTTTCTGAGGTCTAATCTTCAATATCACTCTTTCCTCAAATGGATTTGAAATAGGGTATTTTTCAAGGTTCATATACTTTTTCGTGAGATGATCAAAGTGCTCTTGAGCACCCATAGTTATCTTTTCAACAACTTCGCCCATTATAGAGGCTGTTTCGTAAGGATTGGAGCTATTAGTTATTGATATTGCAACTTTTTTGTTTTTACGAGTATTCTTTTCCTTCACTCTGCCCATAGCAGTATTAATCAGAATATTGTGGTCAACGTCATAATCGATCCAAACGTTAGTTACCTGAGGCGACCCATCAGGCAATACCGTTGCTATTGATGCAAAATTCTTTCCCGCTAATAAACTAAGAACTTCTCTACTTAACATTCAAAATTATAATTAGTGTTGATTTATAATCTTATATAAATTAATTTCCTGACAGAAATTGTAACCTCGACACCCTTGTAACTGATTTTATACTGATAATATTCGTTTTAGTAACACTTTACATAAAGCTTAATAGTTTAAAGTGCGTATAATAAAATACAATTGGGTATCCTCATAACTCTCATATTAGTAGTAATAATTGCCCTAGTTATATTGGGTATAGGCTGGACAAACTTCTTCGCTGCAATAATGAAAGGAGCTGACAAAGTAAAGGAAATTCCAGTCATTAGAAATATTACAGATACAGCACAAGTCGAATTTAACAAAATCCTTAACAATGTGACTAGTAATGTGGTAAATAATATAGGAAAATAGTTTAATAAATTGAAGAGTAATTAAATATCATTTTTTTAAAATATACGATTTAATAAGACTTGGTATTGATCCACGTTATAATTTCTCAAGAGATTAATAATCTAGAGTAGATGTTTGATCAAAAAAATTAATGGCTATGTCCACAGCCACAACCAGCATGTCCCTCAAAGGTATTACCTTGCTCTACACAAGTAGGACACTTTGATTGTTGAGTCTCTGACATAAACATCGTTCCACAAGTAGAACATTTCAGTTTTAACATTCCTTCCATAATAGACTGTACAAATTTTTTCCAATTAATAGTTAACTATTAAGATAAAAAGAATGAGAAATAAAAGATAAAAAGGATTTACTTTGTTGTAGTTGGTATTTGGTATTGATACTGTGTATACCTTCGTCGGCTGCCAAACGGTTTAAAAGGTTTCCCCATTCCATGGTAGAATTTTGAGAAAAATTCCACATACATAAGCCTAGAAGCCTGTATTCCGGGCTCAAAGACTCCCAGTATTGTATTGGACAAATGGCCCACAACCAAAATGACCACACCTATCGCAGCCCAAATAAATCCGTTATCAATGACTCTTAGAAAGACATAATCAATGACATCTGCCAGAATTACCGACGCCATAAGGATACCAATAATCCTAGTAAATGACAAAATGTGACTGATGATAGATGGTAATTCCATCAGTGAGCGAACTCCTTCTCCTATAAAAAGCAGTCCGATTCCAGCAAATAGGATGGCAAAGTAGATCAACGCAGTCATGTTGCTCGTTGGATCGAGATTTTGTTTTCCAATTAGCGCTAGCCCAATTAACACAATTCCCCATCCTACAAAGAGCCATCCTGCTTTACCTATAGCATGTTTCCTATTCTTTGCACGTATCGAATTAGCTAGACCTAATAGTAATCCTAGTGTGGCCATGCCTAATCCGATGTATCCACTTACTAGCAAAAGTTTTCTTAGTCCATCTGCAGAAAGGGGATCTAATAGTAAAGATCCTTCAACTGGGGCGTTTACTCCTATACTGTTGAGAAATGGAAAGAACACAAGCTCATTCAATCGGAAGCCAAAATACAGATCGTAGTTGAAACCCAAAATCATTGCTATAATGCACCCAGGTATGATTGCTTTGGCTATCTTGACCATCTGACTAGGATATAATATAGTCTTTCCGAAATTCCTAAAGAATTTTGGCGCAATTGTAAAGTTACGCTTGCCCTTTTCAATTCGTCTGATTACCCATAGAGAAACTAGTAGAATTGTCAGGCCATAACCAAAATCTCCTAGCATCATACCATAAAATACAGGAAATATAAATGCAAAAATTACTGTAGGATCAAATTCATTTCCTTGTGGAAGAGAATAGAACCGTATAAATGATTCATAAACTTTGGATCTTTTGGGGTTCTTTTGAAGAGTAGGAGGGACTTCATCAGTTTTCATCAAATATAGTATTGTTCCTTCAGTATGCTTACCAAAGGCCTCTTTAGTCATTGCAATTCTATTGGTGGGTATCCAACCTTCGAGAGAAAACGAATCCTGCGTGACTCCAAGGTCATCTATTACTTCAAGTTTTTTGTTCTCTATTTCTAATTGTTCTTCTAAGGCTTTCAGAAGAGAATAATATTCCTTCGAAATAGAGGACAGCTTTTTATCGACATCTTGAATTTTCTCCTTAACTTGTTGTAGTTTAGTTTGTTGATTCTTAACTACATCTGGGACTTTTCCCTTTAATTTTGGAACGGCCTCAAGATGGACATTATATAGATTCACTATCGAAGCCAAAGCATTGGAAGGAAAATGTGGCAAAACTACAAGTACAAACCTAGTTATCTTAGAATCATCTTTTGAATACAATATAATATCTTGATTATTTGATTCTAATTTTTTTTTCAACTCTTGGTAATTTTCGGTTTTTACTCTTCCAAAGAAAGAAAGTGTGGACCTAAGATGAAGAAGTTCGAGGTCATCTGGGAAGAAGGAGTATTCTTCGAGTAATTTGATATTGTTTTCGATTTCCTTAGATTCTGTCAACATGTTCTCCTTTTGGTATTCAAGACCGGAAATCTCGTTATCAATTTTGATATTTTCCAAGGAGTTAAATAATTCATCTATACTAGTAAAATGAGTTCTTTTAACAGGTTCGGTAACCGGCAAGGCATTGAGAAGGCCACGTATTCTCAATAACTGTTCTGATATTCTCTTGTGAACGGTACTCTCCTTTTCGGTAGTCAAATAAGGAACAGCCTCCTTAGACAGTGGTTCTAACTGAATAGTATTCATTTCCTGAAGTATCGTTACTATTTTTTCTCTGTGCTTTTTTAGCCCCACAATAGCTATTTTAGTCATTGGTTCTGGCTGTAATAACGCCATATACTACCCCACCAATCATAGTTTCGATAAAAGAATTTGTATTAATTCTTTTATCATTTTTGGATCGCTCTTATATGAAAAACTCTTTGATTTTTCTCTTGCCTCATTTATAATAGAATCTGCTTCAAGTGACGCTTTCCTTCGAGAATCTTCTATACTATCATTTACAAGCTTTTTACCATTCTCATTAGCAACCGTAATCGCATTTTTCAATTCTTGATCGAGTTTGATAATTTCTTTTTGTACCTTCTCTCTAAGAGCATCAATTTCAACCTGTGTTTCATCCTCAACTGCCTTAATCTGTTTAAGGGTCTTTATGTACTCATCTTGTCCTTGAACTTCCGACATCTTTAACTAAACCCCAAATAGATACTTAGCTGCAATGATACTAAAAACAAGAATAATAGTTACATTTACCATTTTTAAGATCCTCTTAATTGCAAGGAATTTTTTTTGGTTTATATTCCAATCTTCTTTATTGTCTATATTATTGGAACTATTTCTTTTAAACATGTATTCAGGCACCTACCTCCTTCAAAGTTTCCTGCTCTCTTTCACCCATCTTTCTCTTTACAGTCTTAAGCATAATAAATGTGTCACGCTCTATCTCATCCAATCTAAAAGTAATAAATTTAACAGCAGCCATAAGTCTAGGTACAAATACGTTCTCAATAGCATTTGATTTTCGTTTGGTGCGTTCAATTTCGTATAAGAGTTTACGTAAAGCAGTCTCCTTTTCTGCTATGTCAAGCACTATCTTGTGAACCTTGTTAAAAGAAGATATGGCTGCAGTTATCGAAGTTGGCAGTTCTAACAGGTATTCTTCATATATTTCTGTTTGTCCTCCCTTCAATCTTGGAATATGTACACCCATAATGCTCTTAGACATTACTTGCAAGTTACTCATCATGGGTAATTTCATTGATTCATTTTCCAAGCGCATTGCACCTGCCAACATCTCGGCAAGTTTAATAGCCTCATATCCTTGTCTTAGTTCGGTTTGAAGACTCTCTCTCAAAGCAGCGGCTGTTTTACTAGTATTAAAAAACTCCAAGATGAGAGCTTGCCGTTTAAGTTTAAGAAGCTTTAACCCCTTTTTAGCAATCAGAATGCGCCTCTTTGTCCTAATGTATTCTAACCTCGTAGGTCTAATGTTAGAACTCGTTGTCATTGCGGTCTCTATTTTCCCTTAAGATTCTTCTAGACCTATTCGGTTTCGCTTATACTTTGCTATAAACTCAGGTTTGATACGTTTCATCTCTGACTCTGGAAGTTCACTAATGAGATCCCAACCGATATCCAACGTTTGTTCTATTGATCTACTTTCATCAATACCTTGATTTACAAATTTTCTCTCAAAATCATTCGCAATTTTCAGAAATTTTCTATCATTATCACTCAGAGCTTCTTCTCCAACGATGGCTGCAAGCGCTCTTGCATCCTTCCCTTGTGCATATGTTGCATAAAGTTGGTCAGCAAGATTTCTATGATCCTCTCGAGTTCTACCACTTCCAATTCCTTGGTTCATCAATCTAGACAGAGAAGTAAGCACATCTACCGGCGGTTGGACATTTAGTCGGTGCAACTCTCTACTCATAACAATCTGACCTTCAGTGATGTACCCTGTAAGATCTGGTATTGGGTGGGTTATATCATCTGCAGGCATAGCAAGAATTGGAATTTGAGTCACAGATCCGTTTCTGCCTTTAATTTTCCCAGCTCTTTCATAAATAGAAGCCAAATCCGTATACATGTAACCGGGATATCCTCTTCTTCCAGGGACCTCTTCACGGGCGGCAGAGATTTCTCTAAGTGCTTCACAATAATTAGTCATATCTGTCAAAATTACGAGTACGTGCATTTCCTTTTCATATGCTAAGAACTCGGCAGTAGTGAGTGCTAATCTAGGGGTCATTATTCTTTCCATGGAAGGATCAGACGACAAATTCAAAAACAGAACACTCCTGCCCAACGCTCCACTCTCCTCGAATTGCCTGACGAAAAAGTTTGCCTCTTCACTAGTGATCCCTATGGCAGCAAAGACAACAGAAAAGTTTTCAGATGAACCAAGCACTTTTGCCTGACGTGCAATTTGGGAGGCCAGTAAGTTATGAGGCAGGCCAGCACCAGAGAAGATAGGTAGTTTTTGACCCCTCACCAGAGTATTCATCCCATCGATATTTGACATACCAGTCTGAATAAATTCAGATGGCTCCTCTCTAGAATAGGGATTAATACCAGAACCAACCAAGTCGAATTTATGGCTAGATATTATTTTAGGTCCACTGTCTCTAGGATTGCCTAGTCCATCGAATGTTCTACCCAACATTTCGTCAGATACTGATATCATTGCTGTTTCCCCTGTAAATCTCGTTGACGTATTTGATGAACCCAATCCATATGTTTGACCAAAGACTTGAACAACAGCTAACCCTGCTCTGGTATCAAGTACTTGTCCCTGGCGACGTTCTCCATCCTGCGTTTTTATTTCCACCATTTCTCCATATGCAGCATTTTCCACACCTTCGACAAAGATTAATGGTCCAGCAATCTTTCCTAGATTCTTATATGCAATATTGGACATTTAATGAGTAACCTCCATCATCAAACTTTCGAATTGTGTTTTCATATTCGTTCGAATTTCATTAACTTTGGCTTCTACTTCTTCCTCTCGAGTCCACTTTATCATTGACAAGTCCTTCCTAACGCTCAATGAACTTATCTTTTGAGAAGTTGCTCCCTTTCTTATTGCTTCCGACTCTAACTTGCCGAATTCTAATATTGTAGACAACATGAGCATTTGTTTCCTAATTGAGGTATATGTGTCAACTTCATCGTATGCGCTCTGTTGCAAGTAATCTTCCCTTATCGACCTAGCTGTGTCCAATATTCCTTTTTCAGGTTCTGGCAAGGCATCATACCCAATTAATTGAACAATTTCCTGTAATTCTGACTCCCTCTGTAATATCTCAAGAGCTTCACGACGTAATGTAGTCCAATCTGATGAAATATTTGATTTATACCAATCATCCATATCATCGGCATACAAAGAATAACTTGTCAACCAATTAATAGAAGGAAAATGTCTCCTCGATGCTAGGTTAGCGTCCAAAGCCCAAAAGACTCTCGTAACTCTCAATGTATTTTGAGATACTGGTTCAGAGAAATCACCGCCAGGAGGAGATACAGCACCCACCAAAGTTAAAGAGCCTATTCGTCCTTCAGGGGAAACTACAACAGCTTTGCCACCGCGTTCATAAAACTCTGCCAAACGTCTACCTAAATAGGCGGGGTATCCTTCTTCACCAGGCATCTCTTCTAATCTACCAGATATCTCCCGGAGTGCTTCTGCCCAACGCGAGGTACTATCAGCCATTAGTGCTACGTCGTAGCCCATATCTCTATAGTACTCTCCCATTGTAATCCCAGTATATATACTGGCTTCTCTTGCGGCCACCGGCATATTGGATGTATTTGCCACAAGGACGGTTCTTTCCATCAATGGTCGCTTTGATTTTGGATCCTCTAATTCAGGGAAAGTAGTCAATATTTCAGTCATCTCGTTCCCTCTTTCACCACAGCCAATGTAGACAATAACATTGCTATCAGCCCATTTTGCGAGTTGTTGCTGGGTGACGGTTTTTCCGCTACCGAATGGACCAGGTATTGCAGCCGTCCCGCCCTTTGCTACTGGGAAGAACGTGTCCAAGACACGTTGACCGGTAAGCAAGGGTGATTCTGGCGGTAATTTTTTATGTACTGGTCTGGGAGTTCTAACCATCCACCAACTTGATAAGCCTATTTGAGATTTTCCGCTGGATGTCTTGATCTCTGCTACATTATCATTGACAGTAAATTTACCTTCAGATATTGAAGCCAATTCTCCACTCATATTATAAGGGACCATTATCTTGTGATTAATCAGAGGGGTTTCTTGTACAGTTCCTATAATTTCACCTGGCCTAACTTCCTCGTTTTTCTTCTTTATAGGTATGAATTCCCATTTTTTAGTCTGGTCAAGAGCTGGGATCACTACTCCTCTCCCTATGAAATCCCCACTTTTTGCTCTCAAAACATCCAGCGGACGCTGGATACCATCATAAATTGACTTTAACAGGCCAGGACCAAGTTGCATTGACAATGGTCTCTTGGTGTTAGTGACTTTTTCACCTGGCTTA
Source organism: Candidatus Nitrosocosmicus sp. (assembly GCA_031177355.1). Taxonomy (GTDB): domain Archaea; phylum Thermoproteota; class Nitrososphaeria; order Nitrososphaerales; family Nitrososphaeraceae; genus Nitrosocosmicus. The sequence goes on from JAPSGR010000010.1 coordinate 35,945, forward strand.
ATCCCGGTTGTATCTTCATAAACTTGAATAGTGGCTTTATTACCTTCCAATCTAATTATCTCGCCTAGTAAACCCATTTCTCCTATGCGAACAACATCATACATTTGAGCGTCTTCGACACCAGTTGCTACAACAACTGAACCCGAAATACGTGAAACAATAGAGTCCAACATGCTACTAATCTTAACCTTTGTTATCCCGTTTTAATACTTATCCCAAGCACCCGTTTTGCCAATGCCGCCAAAGATTCCTCTTGCATGTTGCCAGTTAGTGAAGGCATAAATATCACCAATGGATCTATGGAAGATTCAACCTTAGCTTTTGTAATAGGCGATAATGCATCTAATACTAAGTGACTAGCCACGACCAAATTATAGTCATGTGATGAAAGTAATTGTTCCATTTTCTTAGAGGCTTCGTTTTTCTCAGTCACTAAAAATGTATCTTCAATGCCTAAGAGTCTATAACCTAATACCAATTCCCTATCACCGATTACAGCAATCTTACCTTTTGACTCTATCCGCTTATCTTGACTCATTTCATTCACCTAAGCCTCAAGGATTAACATGGAATTGATCCTATCCTCAGTAAAGCCATAACGTTTACCATATGCAATCCTCTTAACATTATCCCACTCATTTTCTGCCTTTAATATAAAGTAAAAAATGGTTCCTATTGACAAAGCAATATTCTTTAATTTCCTCACAAAATTTATATTTATATATTTATCCAATGCCACTTCAAAATCAATCAAATTACTAGATTTCTTATAATATTCAAGTAAAGTCCCTAACTTCAAAATCTCATCTATCCTATTAGCCAATTCCAATGTAGTATTTGTACCATATAGGTCTGTTAATTCATTAACTGATAAATTTCCGCCCGCTATAAGGTGTTTTTTGACAATTTCTTTATCAAGATTTGATTCCTTTCCTTTCATAGCGGTTAGTATATTTTTTTTATCCATTTGCATTCTTACTAGATCTCGAATTGTTCCTTCGTCACCCTGATAGAATTTGAGCATATCTAGCAAATTTGTAAAATAAAATTCCATCAAGTCGGCAATCATAGGACTCAAATTGCCTGTTTTCTGGTAGGTATCTAAATGCTGGATTAAAATTACACCATACCTATATTTAACTAATTGATTTACAACGCCTTCAAATGTAGGTTGTGCCAATATAATTTTCATCTCGTCATGTGATATGTTTCCAGCAGTAATTCCTGCAGGAAAATTTCTGCTAGAAACCAAAAAAGGCTCAGTTTCCGTTATGGTTCTCCCAATAGCTTTTGAAGAAAGAATCAGTTCTATGTTATATATATCCCATTTGGATAGGTAGGCCTGAATCGCTGTTCTTCTGCTAAATGGTGTCACTTGAAGGGCTACTCGATTTGTATCGACTATATGACGGTTCATTGCTACTTCCAATAATTCAGGTCCTGAATACATCGAAGCGGCCCTTTCAATTTCTGGACCATACCAAGTAGTTTCCAATTTACGTATCATCGCATTCAAATCTTCCGACTTTACCAGATTATTCATAAAATCTGTAGTCAAAAAATTCATCGACAGGGCTTGGATACGACCATACGACGCAGAATATGGTGACGTCAATTCACTTCATTGCTTTTTCCATGAGCAAAGTCTTAAGTTCATCCTCATGGTTTCTAATAAGCTCCTCAAAAGTCATGTCTATTTCGCGCAAATCCTTTTTATCTGAGGCGATAAGACCCCCAATAGTATTGATATTACCACCAATACCTATCCCCAATTTCTTTATAATTTCTACATCCTCTTTCCTGCACTTTATAACTATATCATTCCCAAGCTGAGCTTTTGCACTCTCTACCATTTTTTCTAAAATTTTTTTATATTCTGCTTTCTTTACAAAATTTCTCAATTCTTCTTTTAAAGCTTGGAAAGTAGTTTCCATATTTTCATTTATTGAATCAAAAATAATCTTCTTTGCCGTAAGCCTGGCAGATTCCCTTATACGAGCAGCTTCTCTCTGGGATTTTAATATAGATTCGGTTCGATACTTTTCTTCGATCGACTTGGTCGAATTGGCAATATTAGTTTCAATTTGCGATTTTTTTTCATCAAGAGTTTGATTAAGGGAATTAATTTCCCTTCTCTTCCTATCCTCTATTTCTTGTATGAAGGGGTTCAATATCGCGGCCATTAGAGTATGCCTCTATAGTATGCCCAAGAGCAATATTATACCAAGTACGAATCCAATAATCCACAGAGTTTCAGGAATAACAAAGAAGAAGAGAACTTGACCGAATTTTTCGGGCTTCTCAGCTATTATACCCATACCTGCAGCACCAATACCCTGTTGGGCAATACCAGTTCCTATCAATCCTGCAGCTATTGCAATAGCTGCAGCTATTGCTAAGAGAGATTTATTAAGACCGGCATCAGCAGTTGCATGTTCCTGTGCAAAAACTTGTGGCGTCAAGAATGTGAAGACCAACATTGCTGCGCCAAAAACAATTGGTATCATGAACAATTTTGAATAACGAGATGATCGATTCATTTGTAACTAATTTCGTCCAGTGGCATATTAATAGGTTTTTTTAAAATTATCTTAATTCGATAAGATTATAGATATTTTTTATTTAATTCGTTAGAAATTTATTACATATAGATAATCTATATTATATTAAAGCCAAATTAAGGCAACACCGAAGATAATCTGCGTGTATATATATTCACCCTTCTGTCAAAATCCACATTCAATGTAGTATTTTATCCAATAAATATTACCAAAAGCATTAGTACTCTACTGGATCTATTATCAAAATCAGATCTATTGTTGTTTCCAAGATAAAATCACTAGTAATTACAGATCTTGTTATCACATAAATTTTACTACTAGGGAAGCACTTTTATTTATTAATGCCTTTTTAACAGAACTGTCTTCATTTGTTCTATAGAATAACTTGGTTAGCTTTACTTTCGTTACTGCGGCGAAATGACAAAGATGTAATCAAGATATATGACATATTCGGTGATTTGATGAAAACAACCACTGGAGGTAACATGCTTAATTTTGGATACTGGGACAAAGAAGTTAAAGATCCTTTTGAGGCCCAGATCAAACTCACAAATATGCTCGGAACCTTTGGATCTTTTTTTAACGCAAAAAACATTTTAGACGTCGGAAGTGGTTATTCTATCCCAGCCTTAAAATGGTTAGCAGAATATCCTAATTTGAATTTATGTTGTATAGACATTAATTACAACCAAATAATTGAGGGAATGCACCTTTTGAAAGAAAATCATAAATTAAAGCAGGAAACACTTCGAATATTTTCGGTGATCAATTTAGAAAATCGATTGTTTCATATCAATTCGACCTCCACCTTTTTAGCTGTAAAGAATGATACTATGGATAGGATTGTGGCATTTGAATCTGCACATCACTTTAGACCATTAAAACAATTTATGAGAGAAGCAAGACGGATCCTTAAAAGATTAGGATTCTTGGTAATAGCAATACCGGTCATCGTCAACAATTCCCAGGGGTCAAGGCTCACCAACCTAAAAGATCTTGGTATTTTAAAGATTACATGGGCTTCCGAGCACTATGAGCTTGAATTTGTCAAATCATTAATAGAAGAGAATGGTTTTAAGATAGATGAAATTCGTCTCATAGGCTCAAGTGTATATCAGCCATTGGCTAGTTACTATCTTAAAAATCGAACTCATATAAGGAATATAATTCTGACACATTATCCTAATTTTTTAGAAGTAATTATTAACAAGTCAATGTCAAGGATGAAAAGGGCTTCCGAAAATGGAGTCATTGAATACGCCCTATTTAGATGTACAAAATACTAAGATACGTTCTCACCCTTATTCCAAAATAAATTTAAAGGCTTAAAGAGTTGCGTATTTATACAGAACTTTCAAAACTTCTGGGCAAATATCAATAATTGACGTAATGTACATTCTAAACGATAGTATAAACAAGCAAATTGGATTAAGTTCCGCTTATGATAGCATCAGAAATACTATTTTATGGTGACAACAGGTCATTTAAAAAGTATCAATCGATTTAACTAAATGAGTATATAATCAAATAAATTGAGTGTCGTATCTTGGATATCCAAACAGTACCTTTTTGCTGATTTTAGTGTCAGTAAGTAAATCAGTATTTAAATAGCATTTATTTTTAATTTAGATAATGTCCACCTCAATTGAGCAAAAGACTGCAAATCATGACGAGACTACCACAGCATCAATAAAAAATGCGGATAAAGAAAAAACCGTGGATGTTTCTGCTAATTCCCCTAAATATATCAAAAAATCAAAATTTGAAGAACTATGCGGATGGCTTTTAAAGTGGGGTTTTAAGGTAATCGATAAGAGTGGTAAGAATACTGCGTTAGGTATTGAATTTCAAGCTGAGGTATTTCCTCAAATTCCATATTCATCTGGACTTAATACACCATTCTACCTCGAATTTCAAGATGATTTGGATGATGGTTTTATTATAAGAACTACATTCGAACTTGACAAGAACATTGAAATATTTCTAAATAGCCAAAATAGGGCCCGAGAAATTGAATTAACATATATAGAAATCAATCACCTAGTATTGCCTCTAAGAATTTCTATTATTAGGGATCATCCGTATATCAAACTGTATAAAGTGATTTTTTCTGATAATCTTCAAAAACAATTTTTCCTAGATAGCATTCATGATTTGATCAACTCGATGACAATAATAATCGGAAAATGGGACCAAAGATATTATCAAAGTAGGCCGTCGGAATATAAAGCAATTAAAGACAGAAAGATTAACGACCCGGAATTAGAAAGAAAGATTAACGACCCGGAATTAGATAAAATATTAAAAAACTAAAAGTTCGGAATTAAATAATTATGCAAAATTATCCTAGGAAATGGTATTGACGATCCGTACGAATAATAAAGTTAATAAATAAAGCATGAAGTATAACTTGTCTGTTTAGAATGGTCAACGTGGATCATTATCAAATTCTGGGCGTTTCTAGCTTGGCATCATCTAGAGAAATAACAGCTGCATATAGAAAGCTTGCCCTACAGTATCACCCTGACAGGAATAAGAGCCCATTCGCTAATGATATGATGCTAAAAATAAATACAGCTTATGGAATCTTATCCGATCCTAGAAAAAGAGAGGAATATGACTATTCTGTGCACAGTGCAAATGCTATTTATCGCAGGAATCGCCCTAACTATTCTTCACACAGCAATAATGAGGTAGTAAGTTTATTATTTAAATTGCTTACTTTAGCTAGGATATCAATAACAAATATTCTTAGAGTCTTAAAGGCCATTATTAAGATAATTCAAGGCAAATTAACTTGATTATTCTAAAATGTTTTGACTCTCCTTTCTTTTATTTTATTAAATTGGATGTTACTAAGTTAAAAGCTATAAGAAAATTATAAGAGTTAAGATTAGAATAAGTAAATCATATTCAAATTTAAATCCATTCATATAATATTTTAATTTAGAAGCATGGTTGGCGATACAAAATCAAAATAAACCCTTCAGAGGGATTTTATTTCATTTCTTTCCAATTGTAGGCAAAATGTTGGTTGCAATCTCCTCCAAATACATTTGGATATGCGGTTCGATATTCCATATTTTTTCACTCTCAAATAAGTGTCCATAACGCTGTGAACTACCCATTAGTTCTCTGCTATTTAATTTATCAAGGTAATTACTTTTTACTGACAATTCCGTGAAACCATTTTTTCTGGCAATGGAATCTAGTAAGCCGTGTATTCCAGATCCATGCTGAGCTGCTTCCTTGATTCTATATGCTATTTCTTTTGGAATACCTAACTTTTCTGCCAATCGTCTGTGAACCCTTTTTCCGAGAGTATCAAAAACATCAACACCCTCATTTTGAATATTCAACCTTGGATCTATGCGCAAAACGGTGTCTATTAAGCTAGGGTCGAGGAATGGTTCCCGTAATTCAATACTCTGGGACATTGTTATTTTATCCTCTCTTTCAAGTGTCTCTTTGTACAAGAGCTGAACATCTTTGATCATATATTCAAGGATTTTATCATAGCCATACTTTTGGACGATTTTTGAATACCATGAATAACCTCCAAATATTTCATCCGCTCCCTGACCTGTCAACATAACCCTTATACCTTGCTCCCTGGCCAACTTTACTGCTGCGTAAATAGGGATTGCAACCTCAACTTGTCCCATGTTATCGTCCTCAATAACATTTATTATATCTGGAATCATCTTTTCAACATCATCCTGTGAAAGCTCGTTAATTTGTAAATTCAAATCTAATTTTTCAGCAATCTCTATTGAATTTGTGATGTCATTCGATCCTTTTATTCCTGCTGTGTAACATATCACCTCTGGAACCATTTGCTTTGCCAAATATGCAACAATAACACTGTCAATACCACCAGAAAAGACTATTCCTATTCTATCAAAATCACGCACCCTTTTTTTGACTGATGTGATTAAGGCAGTATTATATGCACTTAAAGCAGAATCAATATCTTTATAGGTAACTGGATATTTTGTTCGTATGGACTTGCTTGTATTCACGGTCACCGGATGCAATGCAGTGTGAAAGGTCTGCTCACCTGAATTCTGAGAAATAAAGAGGGCATATCCGGGCAGTAAACGATGAATCTTGTTGTCCATATTGATCTTCCATAAAGCCTTTTTCTCAGAGCCAAAGGCAAAGAATCGTTCGTCTTCACCGTAATAAATTTGTCTTACCCCAATACCATCCCTTACTAAGATAATATTTCCTGATGATTGTTCTCTAATAGCTAGGATGTAAATCCCATCCAACTGAAATACTGTCCGTTTGACGGCTTCAAGCAAATTTCCCTTCGTTTTTAAATAATGGTCCTCAAGTAAGTGAATGATTACTTCGCTATCTGTAGATGTCTTAAATTTATGACGGCTCTCCAAACTCTTTCTTAGTTCTTTGTAGTTATATATCTCCCCGTTATGTTCTAATACAAGTTTTTTGTCACAACTGAGAAACGGCTGAGAGCCACAGGAGCCGCCCACAATGGCTAAACGTGAATGAGCTAATACATTAAATGCACTAGTTTGAGAAAAAAATAGCTTATTAAATGTATTAGAATAAACAATTTCGTCTTCAGTCGCCAACCCAACACCATCAGGACCACGATTTCTCATACACGACAACATTTTCTCAATCAGGGGTGTTACGTTTTCTCCTTTTTTACTTAATATTCCTACTATTCCACACATTTTAATAATTTCCTAAACAATTACTATTGTATAACAAGATATAATAATAACCTCATTACTCAAATTTAAGTATTACACTTTATATACTACATGTAATTCATTATCTCATTAAGATCGGGATTAAGAATTATGTTTTTGCTTTGACTGATAATGTCTTTATCTTTGGGCATAAAAGCTATCCCTAGGCCAGCCTGTTTTAGCATACATATATCCCCTCTAGTATCTCCGATTGCAATAGTATCTTCGATATTAACTCCGTATTTGTTTGAATATTGGTTCAAGTGAAATCTTTTGCAGATAGAAATAGTACAGGGGCAGTTTATTTTTTCCCAACCCAGGGGCATTTTTATCTCCCCCGTTAAGACTTCGTTTTCAACTACTAATTCATTGGCGGCAAAGAATTCAATCTCAAGTTTGTTTGCGATTACCTCAGCGGCTATTGTATAACTGTCTGTTATAATACCAGTTCTGTACCCATTCTCCTTAAACCAGGTAACAATTTTATCAGCGTTTTTCATAACTGGGATTGAATCAACTGCTTTGACAATCTCATTAGCTTTTATTCCTCTAAGTAAAGAGGCGATCAATTTGGTTTTTTTATATCCCTGCAGTGAACTGTCAGATTGAATAGCAACAACCTTCTTTGTTAGGTCATATTTCCTCGAAATTACCTCAATGAGTCGACCTCTAATCAAGGTTCCATCCATATCAAATACAACAAGTTTAGGTCTGCTAGTCATATAATGTCGTAGATATAATTGCAGTTAGCTGTTATTATATGATTTTCCTATCAATTGGAGAATAGGTATTATTATGAGAGCAATTATATGAAGATATGAAGCTAGATTTCCCCCCAAGATTTTCTGAGAGGATTGGATCTATTAGCCTGCACGCAGTACAGAAAATTTATGAATTAGATTCTGGAAAATCTCCCGAATTCCATGGTGGGCACAGAACCATAAGAGCTTTTGATTATGATGAACTCGCTAGCATCTTCAGAGACTTGGCAATTATTATACCTATAAAAAACGAGAGGCTAAGGTTAATTGAAGGGGTACTAAGCGGGATCCCCAACGAGTGTATGATCGTGATTGTCTCTAATAGTCAGATCTCACCGGTAAACCGTTATTCTATGGAAGTTGAAATGATAAAACAATATTCACAATTTGCAGATAAAAAAATTATTTTAATTCATCAAGGAGATCCTGATCTTGCTAAAACATTTGAAGAAGTCGGCTATAGTTCGATATTAGATTCAAAGAAACAGATTCGTGATGGCAAAGCAGAAGGAATGATAATTGGGATACTGATGGCTAAAATGCATAACAAAAAATACGTCGGATTTATTGATAGTGATAATTATTTTCCTGGAGCTGTAAATGAATATTGCAAAATTTATGCAGTTGGTTTTGGAATGGCATCCACTCCATACAGTAATATAAGAATTTCTTGGTTGTACAAACCCAAGATCAGAAATAATATTTTAAAATTTCCAAAGTGGGGTAGAACATCTGAAGTGACTAATAAATACCTAAATGCACTTTTATCATATATTACGGGTTTCGAAACGGATATCATAAAGACTGGAAATTCTGGTGAACATGCCCTTTCAATGTCCTTAGCAGAGAATTTGAACTATTCAAGTGGTTATTCCATAGAGCCATACGAGTTTATCAATATTTTAGAAAAGTTTGGTGGTCTCCTTCCAGCCGATTCACCGGATATCGTAGAGAAAGGAGTTGAAATATTTCAGATAGAAACTAGAAATCCACATTTTCATGAAGAGAAGGGAAAAGATCACTTGACAGAGATGTTACAAGCTTCGCTTTTAGCTATCAGCAATAGCAAGGTGTGTCATTTGGAGTTGGCAAAAGAAATAAAGGAACATTTATCAAGATTGGCAATTATTTACCGAAAAGATAAAGGTACGAAAATGGAAGCAAAAAAGTATGTTATTATGGATCCTATTAAATCAATCCCTATTGAAAAATTTGGTGAGCTCGTAAAGAAAAATGCCAAAACATTCAACAAAATTTAGGTGTTATAAAAATTACGATCAAAGAAGATGGTAAAGGTATGTTAACCGAGGTTTTCCATCCCGAAATAAGATAACCTGTTAGCTATAACCGTTTAGAAAAAGACTATCAGGATAAATAGAATTGGCGTCACCGAATAGTGAAACAAAAGGGATTGAAAATGTACTAATACTTCAGGGTGGCGGTTCATTAGGTGCTTTTGGATGCGGCGTCTACAAGGCAATTGAAAAACAAGGATTCAATTTAGATATTGTGGCTGGAACGTCTATTGGTGGTATAAATGCTGCCATCATAGCAGGAACAAAAGATAAAGATAATACAGCCCGAAAATTGGAAGAATTTTGGATCGAACTTTCAGAAGGGTTCGTTCCAACTGGTGATCCCATTAATAGTAGCCTTTTTAATCCATTAAACATCTTTTTTCAAAATCAAATCTATTCTTCTCCCATAAACCATACATTTCCAGATTTAGCTAAGACAGCGAAGGAACAACAAGTTAAGTTAAATCAGATTAAATCATTTTACAGTTCTGTAATATATGGTAACAGCAAATTTTTTAAACCACGGTGGTTACAACCTCAGAATTATTTGGATTTTGAATATCTTACACCTTCAGAATGGACCTATTTGTATGATCATAGCCCGCTAATAAAAACTCTTGAAAAGTATATTGATTTTGAAAAATTAAATCCTAATTCCCAAAATAACACACGATTAATATTGACAGCGGTAAACGTACTTAATTCACAGGCATTAACATTTGATAGTTACTCCCAGCAAATCAAACCAAAGCACATCCTAGCAACATCTGCCTATCCGCTATATAATTTTCCTTGGGTTGAAGTAGAAAAGGGAGTATATGCTTGGGATGGTGGACTTTTAAGCAATACTCCAATGCGTGAAGTTCTTGATGCGTCACCTGTAACAGATAAAAAGATATTTTTGGTTGAAAATTATCCTAAAACAGTTGCCAAATTACCAACAAATCTAGGTGAAGTGTATCACAGAGCAAGAGATATTATCTTTTCAGACAAGACAGAGCATAATATAAAGATGGCCGCAATAATAACAAGGTACCTTGACTTTATCGAAGAATTATATCAAATTATCGAAAAGAACAAAGACAAATTAGATTTAAATAAAAATGTCGAAAAAAAAATAAATCGAAAATATAAAAAATACCGTAAAGACCATGGCGCTGAAATCAAGGAGATTTATTATATTTCTAGAGATGAAGAATTTCCCCATATCTTTGAAAATGCCGATTTTTCCCCACAGACCATCCTAAGTTCTATAAAGGAAGGCGAAGATAAAGCAACAAAGGTGATCAGGGGGCGTTCTCACCGCTAATAAATCATATAAAATTCTTGGCCTTAATCAAGGCTTTTAATACATCCGATAATAATAGTTCGGACTTCATGTTGTATCTAATTTATGCAATCAGTAGCACTCCTTCACTAAAAAGATAAATTATAATGCGTGTCTAATATTTGGTAGTTCTTGGAAAGCAGAATAACTACTATTTTTAAAAGTTCACTGGGGCTTTTAGTCGATCTATTACGGCCAATTCAAAAAAATAAAGAAGACGGAATGAATTAGGTTTAAACAATTTAGTCAACTCTACATATCTGATATTTAATAACAGTTAAAGATAATGTTATTCATGCACTGAATCTAATTATAGAAGGTTGTGACAACTCCCTTTATACTTTTACCTAAAATCATCACTATATCTATAAATTCTATGCGAGGGATCGGTTAAAGCAATAAATGGCTTCGCCGTATTCTTGAAGGTGGTAAAAGGCATTCCCTTTCATGTACCATATATCAAATTCATTAGTTGATGAACTTTCGAGGGATCTATTAAAACATCTTATTGCTATTTCATATGCTTTCTTTTTGTAATATTCCAAACCTTTTTCAAACCAGTAATTTTCTAATTCCTTTTTCATCATACGGGTATTTAATACAACTCCGTATATTTAAGATTTTGGGATATATTGTCAAAGAAGCGTCATAACGTATTCTAATTTTTAATTCTCATAATTTCGATTGTATCTGCAGGTTAAATATCTTTGATTTATGCTTATAAATATCAAGTAATATTACTACCAAAATCTAATGTGAATTTGCCATTAATGACCCGCGTCAAGTAATTTCAGGATTCTTTTGCCATGTTTTTTATAATACGTAAAATGATTTATGTACACCACTATAATGAAATTTTTGAAATCATTTTATAGAATTGAATATCAACAAACAAGATCATAAGTGTCAGTAACTATTTTTTGATATAAAGAATTATTTAGATCGATTCTATAATAATCTAATTTATCGGGGTCGTACTTTTTCACGATCTCTATAAGTTCCATCTTCTTCTTACGCTCTAAAATCACTTCTCTGTGAGCATAGCCTGTGACATATTTATAACCACTGTTAATCGCTTCGTTCAAGAATTTTATCCTTAGAAAATGGCCACCAGTCCCTCCCCAGAAACCCTCTATTACACTCACACCTTCTAAATATGCGGTATTTTTTAGCCCAAAGTTAAAATCATTGGTCCCAGGACGCAGTTTGTAATTTTCCAAAGGTCCTCCCTTAGCATATCCTATTATTTTCCCATTTGCGGTATCAACCCTTAACGTTACTATAATTGTAGAATTATCTAAAAGCGTTTTAACAAAATCATCCTCATTTGTTTGAATTAAAGTAGGAACACTTTTGTGGATCTTAATCAATGCCTCTATTGTTTCATTCTTTAACTTCTCTGTGTCATTTTCAATTACAAAAACCAGTCTGGTTCCTTTTTTCATATCTCTAAGCCCAAGTTCCTTGTTCCATGATTTTCTAAATCCTGTTACATTAGAATGAAAATTCCTTCTTAACTCAGATGGCAAATTTTCCATGATCAGTTCAAACATTTCTTTCTCATTCATCATTATATGGTCAAAATATTTTACAGAATTCTTGTTGATAACAGATGGATGCCATCCCAACGCGTGTGCATTGCGTCTTGCCATGTCCTTGGCATGCTCAAAGTCCCCAAGAGCATAGCCAGCAATTCTTTCGGACACTGAAAGAAACCATCCTAGTTTCAGATATCTTTCCTTGGTTTGATTGAGGCTCTCATGGAAAGCAGCTTTATCTAATAGCTGGTTTATTTTAACTTTTGAATATTCTGCTATTCTGCCTTCAAATGGATATGCGGTTCTATGAATAAGAGCCATCACAATATCCAAGTCTAAGCCAGCTTGCTCAATGAACTTTCTAATTTTTGAATCATTCCTAATGAAATATTCAACGCTATCCTCATTGGGTTTGTCAAATTCTTTTAAAGGATCATAATCATGAAACAGCGCAGCCACAAAAAGATAGATTGTTTCTTTTTGAGAAAAATTGAATTTATTGAATTTATTAATTGCACCAATAGCAATCAATATAAAATATGCCGATTCTAACTCATGTTGGATGTTATGATAACCGTAATAGTCATTACCTAAACCCTTTTTTGAAAATTCAGAGACGGTATGACGAAGAATATTCTTCAACCATTTTTCATCCAAGCCTAATTCCCTTCCGACTCTGATAATATTATTGCGTAATTCTGACTCAACAGTATCTCCCTTATGATAATGAAGCCACCAAGGGAACAGTTTTACTCTATTGTAGAATTCTTTGCCAAAATGAATGCCTTTGACCCGGAGGTTCGATGAGAATATGTTATTGGTTCCATAAAAAGGGCTCTTCTCACTATCTTCCTCAAAGGACATTATCTAAGCTCCACTCTGAAAATGCAATTCCACGATATATAAGTTGCTTTTATGAATGGTCTGTTCGCCAAATTATGTAAATTTTAATATAAACATAGATAGATGATACAATATTTAATAATAATGTGTAATATTTAATATCCGTTTTAAGTAGTATTCTATTACTTTTTTTATTAGTGCAATAAAGTCTATCATTATGTAACCCTTTTTTTATTATAACTGCCTCAAATCTTGGTTATATGAATAAAGAAATTAATCAAAATCACCGACTAAGAATTAATAATTCATTTATAAATATTCTAATAAATATTCATTGATCTTTTCCATGAAACCGATTCAACTAGAATATTAGTTGAACACCTGTAATTGTCAAACCATAAAAAGCATATGATAACCATGACAAAAACTAGAATCAAAATTGTAATTGTTGATTACAATCTTTTCTCAGATTCTGTAAATTACTAAAAAAGTCCTTTTAAGATGGACCGAAAATTTTACTTGCCAACTGACGAAAATAAAAACCGCATTGATACAAGTGATTTTAGAATCCCTGGAATTACGACTATCAATCTTCAGACAACTTAATAATATCAAGTATAACTCAATATCCCATATGATCTTTGTAATACAAAGGTTAATTAACTATTTAATAAGGAAAACTACAAAACTAAATAAGGACTTATCGATCCTTCTTTGGAAATAAGTTATCTATAAACTCAAAAAAAGTTAATTCTATTAGATACATCGCATTTGACATTTCTATAACGCTGTCCCAAAAATATTGTTTACATGTGATCGAATTTACATCGATAAATAGATATTTTTCAACACTGATTACAGAATTTTCAATTTTGCAAAGTAATCGAATGGGTGATAATACCTTGTGCATTCGAATGAACAAATCATTCTGTACATCTTCTTTTAAATGTTCAAAATCGGACCTATCTTTAGGAGTAAAGGCAACACTCATTCTGAGTAAAAAGCCATCTTTAAATTCCTCGTCAGATACGATTTCAAAAAATTTAATACTCTCATTGGGTGGAAAGATCTTTGCATAGTATTCAAGATGATCTTTTTTGCTTTTATCCTCCTTAATCGTATAACCATAATCCTTTAACCACTGTAGTATCGTTTTATAGACTTGCTCCTTGTTACTATCAGTCATTATATTGTGGAACTAAATCAAATATTTAAGTAAATTGCAAGTGTTAATAACTTCCTACGCATAGGATAATCCCATTAAATAGTAAGAAATCTTTTTCAAAAATTCTCTTTATGATTGCAAAGGCTAATTAGTATAAAACTAAATTGAAGAACTCTGAACCTTAAAGTTCTTTTTCTGAGTAACAATGAATAATTAAAAGGCGTGATAACTTTCATACTATAAAGTGCATATGATATAACGTAAATTTTTATGAATAAAAAAATTTACCATTTAACATTATAATCATCGAACAATATTTAGTCCTAAAGATGACCTTTAGAACTTGATTGGTATTTTAATTCAACAGATTATTTAATATTCCCACGTAATTTGAAAATTTATCCCACTAAAGGATTTCTCTTGCTGGGCGATTTTTTGCTTAATCAAGAAAATGAGTATATGTCACTGTTTCTACACTATATTAATTATAATAATAAATAATTTGTGTTTTTTTACAAGACAGTTATTTACTGATTCAACAATATTTTCTAAGAGGGTAATTATGTTTAAACAAAATACATAATAGATTTTATAAAAATACAAACTGAACTACAGCTTAAATTTTAGGTGTTTAACATAAATTTTCAGAAGAAGATTAAATCCTACGCTGTCGTTGTAATATTGCATTGGGATTTTGGATAAAATTATCTCATAAAAAAAGTTAATTACAGTGCTAATCGTCTGTGGACTTGTATTTATATTGGCAGGGACAATATTTCAGCTGCAGAGTATTTCAATTCTTGGCCCTCAGTCCTCATTCATGTATGAAAATAAAAGTTGGACATTTAACGGGATGATCATCGTTATATTAGGTATCATCGTGCTTTTGATTGGTGTCATAGGCAAGTTTAAGGCATAAATAACGATAATTCTCTTTGAGGTAATGGAAAAGAAATCAGTCAAATATATGTAACTCTGACGGTCTAATATTCCTTTTAATCAGATTTTATCATACTTTAAGTTATTTTTTCTAATAAAAGCGTTAACACTTTGATTCGGTTTGTATCATGTTTAAATTGATCTAAGTAGTATGAAGAAAACCCTGAAGGGGAGTCATCTAATGCTAAAAGAATTCTATAACCCATATCGATAAAAGAAGAGGTAATCCAATTTCTCCACTTTTTATACTCCTCAATACTAACAGGTGAGAAGAATTCGTTTGTGCATTCAGTTATCAACAAAAATTGACCATGATCCTTCATTTTTCTTAACATTTTTATGTAAAAAGGTTTCCACTTTGTGACGTTTTCAGATCCTATAAAGGTAGGGTGAGGAAGAATTGAAATGAACATATTGACCGTGTCATCTTCTAATTTTGTAACTACATTTTCTATATCATCATTTACAAATAATATGTTACTAGCTGCACTTGTTGTCAAAGCACATGATTCTTCATACTGTAACCGGTCAATTTCAATGCCAATAAAGAAAATATCTTTATTCTTATTCCTATTTGACAAATCAAAAAGCATTTTCCCGTTGCCTGAACCCAATTCGAATACCAATTCCCTATAAACAAAAGGAAGTCTTTGTTTCGTATTCACCCATGTTTTTAACAAACCTGATGAATTAAAATATTATGAAACTTAAAACAACAGCATCCTTCTATTATATGAGATACAACGAAATTTTTGACTTGGTTACAGATGTGTTCTTTTTTGCGTATTAGGTTATGTATTTTAAGATCATAAATTGCTTAGTATTTGGATAGAAAGGTAAATTCAATACTTTAGATATTATTAAATATGGATTATAGTTTTCAAGGTCAAATCATACTAGTTACGGGTGGTACAGGCGCATTAGGAACAAAAGTAATAGAGTGTTTTGCAAAATATTTACCAAAGGCAATTGTGGTTACATACAGGTCTGAAACCGAGAGATCAAATACCGAGAGGGTATTAAATATTCAAACATCGAAAAAGGATATAGACAATAGTAGAACAAAAATAGAGTTTATTCAGACAGAATTGACTGATTCAGAAGATGTAGAAAACCTAGTAGGAATTTTGATTGAAAAATATGGGCAAGTGCATGTTCTGGCAAATATAGTAGGCGGATATTTTGGCGGAAAGACAGTAGACGAAACACCGGAGGTTGAGTGGGATAGGATGATGGATATGAATTTAAAATCTGCATTTTTCATTAGCAAATACATACTGATATCAATGAAGAAACACCAATTTGGAAAGATAGTCCATGTAGCTTCGGTGGCAGGTATTAAGGCAAATGGAAGAGATGCAGCATACGCTTCATCAAAGGCGGGTCTAATTAGACTCGTTGAATCAGTTAAGGAGGAGGTCAAAGAATTTAACGTGAATGTCAATTGTATCTTACCGACTATAATTGACACTCATGCAAACCGAGTGGCTATGCCCTCAGCTGATTTCTCGAAATGGATACCACCAGAAAATTTGGCCAAAGTCATTGTATTTCTTTGTTCTGACGAATCAAAGGCTATTAATGGAGAAGCAATCAAGACTTCCGGTTATGCATAGCAATTATGAATATCTAATGTTTTCCTTCAAAAGGCAATGCTGCACTAATTGTTGAATTTTGTAGGTGAAAGGAACATAACAAACTACAAAGTTTTGACATAACTATACTAAAAACTCTTGAAAGATCGATTAAGAAACTGATATTAATGTAAATCTTCTGTTTGAAAAATCATTCGGAAATTAGCCTTAATTTAGTTTGGAAAATACGTAGTGGATGTAGCTCTCAAAGTGCATCTTTCTTTCCAAGAATGATCAGATATCTATCCGAATTAGAGTTTATTTATCCAGTACCCATAAAATAAGTAATCTGGATTGAATTCCACTCAAGAGTTGAAAAAAGATCATGTAACTTTAAGGAGAATCAAGAACATTGCGTTTAGATGTTCAGAATTATTATATAATAAGCAATGTGTTCCAATCGAGGATATTGAAATTATAAGTGTACTTGTTGAAGAATTTGTAGATCAATTTCATCATGGAAAAGAAGAAAAAGCTTACTTTCCTGAAACGAGAAATAAGGTAGCTTTATCGGAAGATGTGAGGAAATTTTTGATTGAGCATGAATTTGGCAGAAGAATTGCAATAATGCTTAGAAGGGCTATATCAAAATGGAAAGAGAACAATAGTGAAGACGGTATAGATGATCAAAAGACTAGCATATTAGTTGAACCCATAGCTAGGTTTTTAAGGACATATGCGATATTTATCGAAGATCATACGAGTAAAGAAGATCTCTTTTTTGATCAAATAGAGGAACGTAAAATTATCTCAGACGAAGAGGATAAAGTTCTCAATAAACTTTATGAGTCATGTAAGAGCGGTATTGGAGGTGATGAGAAAATCTCACAATTATTAAAATTAATAGATTACTTAGAGGCCCGCAAGTGGATGAAAGGCTATATCTAATCATGACATTTATTACAGATACTGAGATGTGTTACGCAATGACCAACCGTCTTATTTTTAGGACTTGGGTTATTGTATAGGTATTATCTAGGAAAGGCAATTAATTCAATAGTAGATGCAATAAGTTATGTAAAATTTTTGCTTGCCTGTCGGTTATTAAATGTACTCTTTTGATATAAACTAATAAAATGAGGTTGTTATCAGAATCATCTAATGAGGTAAACAATGTATAAGTCTCTATTCTACATACTTGAAACCAGAGGCAATTTTATTGAAAATGGGTCTCTAACTCAAAAATTCAAAAAATTCGTGTTTGTCTAATGCAAAAAATAGGTAGTTGTTTTTTTTGACTAATATTAGTGGAGTCAGACTAATTAAAACTAAAATCGAGGCCTGCCAACCTCATTGTGTCTTCGACATCGCCTAAGATGTCATCAATTCCTGAATTTTCGGACCACGAGGTATCTGAGTCGCGTTCATCGTCGTTGTTGTTGAAGTCAAATCCGAAGTCGATATCATCCATTCTATTTGAAAGGTCCAATGAATCATCATTTCTGTTGCTGCTGCTGCTACTACTGTCGTCATCGTCA
>JAPSGR010000044.1 GCA_031177355.1 Candidatus Nitrosocosmicus sp.
GATTTATCTGATGCAGGATCTATATGCTTATACGAAGGGGACATTATAACCGGTCTTAATAATACGATATATGATATTATGGTTCAAAACACCATTACGGATGAGATTGACTTCCCTGACACAAGCAGTATTGCAATAGGCATTACTAAATTAGACAAGTCATCTAACTGATTGATTTTTACACAGTGATTTAAAAACCATTTAGACTCAAAATCAATTTATTACCAATTCCAATATCGATCAATCAACTTTTTTTATTGCATTTAACGTAGATATTTTGATCTTTTCAATAAATATGTAGAGAGGTTATATATTTTAGTATGTTAATTTTTTATAAGTATCATTAAAAACGTAAACAACAAAGAGATCAAGTTGTTGTCGCTCGAATATTTAATAAACTATTAAAGCGCTAGTTTAATTAGTGAAATTTAAGCATCGTCTTCAAGCGATAGCCACCAAATGCTAGTATAATAATCATTGATGAAAAAGATAGTGTCTACAAAACTAGGCACAATTAGTTTGCATTTTACGCCATATATTGTTTATGGCGCTGTCAACAGTAACCATAAAGTAAAAAAAAGGGTTAACATGGATATGTTGATATATGGAAAAAAAAACAATTACCTATGAATCAGGTATACGTTTGTCCGGCCTGTAAAAATGATATAAATAAAGAGAATAGTTCTTTTCATTGCGGAAATTGCAGGAAATATTATAGTTTAGAAGATACCTATGTAGACTTTATTCCTGAAAGTACATTTTATGCTGGTGAAGTACCGCAAGCCGAAATGGCAGAGTTAATACATAATATTGACACAATCGGGTTTAACCCCGCTTTAAATTTATTCTTCAAAAAGTTTCCCCGTTTGAGAGCATATATAACTGATAAAAAAAGAGCGGACTGGGTTTTTAATATTTTAGGAAATGAAAGAAATAATTGTTTAGATATTGGCAGTGGCTTAGGGAATATATCTGAAAATCTATCATATATTTTTGAAAAAGTGTATTCCGTTGAAGGTGTAAAGGAAAGAATAGAATTTCAAAAGAGAAGGTTTAAGAATTCAAAAAGATCTAATATTTATATCTCGAGAGGAAATGTTTTATCATTACCTTTTAGAGACAATTATTTTGACTTCATTGTATGCAACGGTGTGTTGGAGTGGATGGGTATGATGAATACAGAAAAGAATCCTCGTGAAACACAGTTGTTATTCTTGCGTGAATTAAAAAGAGTTCTCAAAGACAAAGGGAAGATCTATATAGGAATTGAAAATAGGTGTGGCTTCAATTTTATTTTAGGGGACAAGGATCACAGCGGGATTCGATATACTAGTCTATTGCCTAGGTTTCTTGCAAATTACGTTGTTAAAAAATATGGCAATCCCGGCGGAATTTACGGAGACAGCAAGACAGAGAAAAAGGAAGAGCGGGGTTATTTTACATATACCTATACCATATTTGGGTACAAGTCTCTTCTGAAAGATGCAGGGTTAAATATAAAATCATTTTGGGTCTATCCCTCTTACAATCAACCCTACTTTAGCGGGAATTTAGAAGACAAAACAGGAATTAAGGGATTTATCAATACCATAAGCACCCATTCTAATACTTTACTACCAACTTCCAAAATTAAGACTGCGTTTTCGATAGCCAGTAAAATGGATAAGTCCATCCTACATCTTGTAGTTAGCATTTTAGCGCCATCATTCTTATTCTACTGTAGCAAGAATGATGTGAATTTGCCTATTTATGAATACCTGTCGAATCAAACTTCGTTGACTAGTGTTACCTCGCTGTGTGATGGAGATGATATAAAGTATCTGTTATACGATAATAAAAGTAAACTAAAAAAAATTGTTCATATGAAACGAGATATAAAAGAACTGCCTGAAAATATCCACCTACGTGCAAAAACAGAACCATTAGAATTGTTGGATTCATCTGAGAAGATTTGGATAGAAGATTGGATACCAGGCAGAAAAATTGATCCTATGAATCTCAATGAGGTAAGATTAGCTATTGAATGGTTGATTAAGTTTCAAAATGCCTCTACAAGAGAATCAATGACCTCAGAATTTTTAGTCAATGAAACAAATAATTTAAGAAAAGGTATAATATCAATTACAGAAAGAGACAATTCAAAATATCTTAAAATTGTAGATAATTATCAACACTATCTAACAGATAAAGATATTCGCATTACACCAGAGCATGGAGATTATTTCTTTGGGAACATACTTATCGATGACACTCATAATCTACATGTTATAGATTGGGCTTATTATAGAAAAAGAGGAGATCCATTATTTGATCCTGTTTTGTTTATCATTCAGATCATAATGCATTTTAGGAGACAATTACCTAGTATCACTCTAAAGGATATTGTGAGTAAGTACGAAATTAAAGAATTAAAAAATATACTGGATAAACACTTTGGTTTTGAGTTAAATTTAAAATTATTAATATCATATCATTTACTTCGTTTCATAAATAGGATTATTACAAAAAAAGGAATACTCGAGAACGAACTACTTGGTTATTATCAATTAACTGATGAAATAATTGATCTCAATATAGAGATTTAATATTTTGTTTATAATTGTTACATGTAATTCAATCTCATGATTATTTAGAAACAAGGCTTTTGTAAACTCGTTCCATATTATTTAATACTGCAGGCATGTTGAAAGTTTCCAAGACTTTGAGCCTCCCTTTGCTCCCCATCTGTCTACATATATCTGGATTATTTAATAGAAAAAGAATTTTCTCAGCCCATTTATCGGGGTCGTAGGGAGGAAGTAGATATCCATCCACACCATCATCTACTATTTCATCTGATGGCCTAACATTTGATATTAATAAAGGCTTGGACATCTGAAATGCTTCAATAGGGACCATGGCAAATCCTTCACTGATACTGGGAAAAACAACTGCTGAAGCTTTGGCTAATATCTCATACTTAGTTTTTCTGTTAGATATGTGTCCTAAAAAAGAAACACTATTATGAAGATTATGCGAATAGACTAATTCCTGCCATTCTTGACGCAGCGGGCCATCCCCCATCACAATTAACTTAGCATCAGGCATAATTTGAGCAACTTTCTTGAGTGCAAGTATTACAGTTTGCAAGTTTTTTCCTGCAACGAGCCTGCCAATGTAAAGGATATATTTATCGTACTGTAATTTTGACGCTAGATCCAAATCCTCTTCAAGTTCAACACCATTGTACACGAGAACAGTTTTGGCTTGAGGATTTATCAACCTCAGTTGGTCTCTAACTTTCTTACTTTCTACATGCACCGCGCTAACTGGTAGCCTTAGTATTATTTTCTCGAAGATAGGGCCTAAGAATGAGGCAGACCTTGGTACGCCTTTCTGTGACGACCATTGTTTCCAACTGTCGATTGTCGGATTATGAAGTGTCATTAACACCGGAATCCGCCGAAACTTCCCAAAAAGCGATGCGGGTATAACGGGTGTATACATATTAGCATGGATAATATCTATCTCTCCTTTTCTAACTAAATTATTAGCTACTCGCAATGCGTTTATGGTATATCCCATATGGATTTTAACCGCACTAAAAATATTTCTGCCAGGGGTGTTTGTTCCATTAGTATCTTCCTCAGGTTTCACATAATGAATTATTGCACCCATACGCTCAATTTCGTCAATGCCAGAGTTTGGAGCTTCAATATCACCACTAACAATTCTTTTCTTTTTGTGACAGATTATATGAACACGATGGCCTAATTTCAGCATGCCCTTTGCTAAACTAAAAAACAATAGCTCCCCTCCGCCAATGGATGGGGAGAGAATCTGGGTCAGGTACAATATCTTCATTTTAACCTACTATAAAATTACAATTATTTTAAACGTATGTTCGAATTATAGTTCGGCCGAACTACCACCTATTCTCCAAATCAAATATTATCTATTTCGAATTACGCCCAATTCGTATAAGTTTTAAGGAGATAAATGAACTTGTATTAGATAAAGAGTGACAAAAAAATCCTTAGTTATTTCAATAGTTGGAGCGAGGCCCAACTTTGTAAAGCTTGCTTCACTTCACAAGCATTTTCCTAATCAGATAGATCATAGAATCGTACATACTGGACAACATTATGATTTTGAAATGTCAGAGATATTTTTTAATGATTTCATGCTTCCAAAACCGAATTTTAACCTAGAAGTTGGACCCGGCACCCGGGCTTCTCAAATTGGCATTATGATTCAAAAAATTGAGTCTGTTTTAAAGAGTGAAGACCCAGATTTAGTTTTAGTTTATGGAGATACGAATTCTACATTTGCAGGTGCATTTGCAGCCTCAACATGTAATATTAAACTGGCTCATATCGAATCAGGACTTAGAAGTTTTGATAAAAGAATGCCAGAGGAAACTAACAGGATATTAACCGACAATTTAAGCGATTTGCTATTTGCTCCTACTAAATCATCAATAATGAATCTAAAAAATGAGAATAATTTAGGGAAAATTATAAGAAGTGGAGATTTGTCTGTTGAAATCATTAATGAAACGCTAACAAATTTACTCAAAAAAAAGGAAATATCAAAAGGACTCAACTTGGATCCGAAGTCATATGTTCTCTTTACTATGCACCGAGCTGAGAACACTGCCCATAAAGATAACCTAATTTCCATTATAAGATCGTTTGAAAAATTAAGGGATCATGAAATAATATTTCCAATTCATCCAAGAACGAAGAAAGTTTTGGAATCGTTTAATCTTTTTGAAAGGCTAACAAGGTGCAAAAATGTCAAAATCATCGATCCTGTTGGGTATCTGGATTTCATTAATTTATTAGTAAACGCTAAAAAAATTGTTACGGATTCGGGAGGAGTGCAAAAGGAAGCTTATATTCTATCCATACCATGTATTACTATCAGAGAAAACACAGAATGGATTGAAACTGTTGTTGAAGGGTGGAATGTATTGACAGGATTAGACTCAGATAAGATTATTAATTATATAAACAATTGGCATCCTTTGAAAAAACAAAAGCCTATTTTCGGAGACGGAAAAGCGTCTAAAATAATAATGGATGAAATTCAAAATTATCTGGTATAATCTATCTCCTCTTTTTGTTTCTTACTCCAAAGTAATTCCTAATATGGGGTCGGTACAAATACCATATTATTCCGGCATTATATATAACCCCAAGAATTGATATGAACTGACCATTTGCTACATTCATCAAATATCCTGCAGCACCAAAGCCAGATAATATAAGTAATAGTGACCACGACCACTTTTTACCCTTGTATAATCCAAAAGCCGCGAGAAGAGAAGTTGAACCTAATATCATTAGAAACGCTGGCCCCATCAAATAAGTTGCACCTAATGGTAGTAACAAATTAAATGCATAAAAGGACATTATCAAAAGTAATACTCCGCTAATAATTGTGATAATTGTAACTATCAGAATTCCCTTAGGGGGCTTTTTTTCTATATTTTCCACTTTTCTATCCGAAAAGTGTATGATTCTATCTTTTTATTAAATCATTTGAATATTTCACACTAATGAGTGGTTAATAATAAATCTTAAATAACTTTAGAATCAAGTTTTTTATATGGTTTTAAACAAGAATATGGTTATAATTTTCACTCTATTCACTCTTTTTACTCTTTTTACTCTTTTTATGCTCGCAACAAACTGGCCTGTGGCCTTAGCACAAGAGGTTGTAATTTCAGAAGAAAAGCCTACAATTTCTATAGTCGGTAGTGCTGAAAAAGAAGTAGCTTCTGATGAAACGGAAATTTCTTTGGCCGTTGAAAATACCGATACGAATGCAAACACTGCAAGAAAAAACAATGCTGAAAAAATGAATTCAATTATCAATGTCCTTCGAGAAGCTGGCCTGACAGATGATAACATTACTACCTCCAACTTCCAAATTACACCCAATTATGACTATGAAAATAGTAATTATGACAGAATTATTTCATATACTGCTTTAAACAAAATCGAACTCAAAACATCAACTAATGCTAATATCTCTAAATTTATTGATCTTGCTATAACCAATGGGGCAAATAGAGTTGAAAGCATTAACTTTGTAGTATCAAAGAAAACATTAGATGAAAACAGAATGGAATTATTGAGAGAAGCTTTTGCAGATGCAAAACAAAAGGCCGAATTATTGGCAACTGAGGGCAACTTTACAATTAAGGGAATTAAAAGTATTGACGCAAAGTCAGAAGGAATGTACAATCCATCACCTTACTTTTATGACAACTCCGCCAGCTCAAGGGCTGAAGAAGCGCCTAGTCCATCCACTCAAATAATACCTCAAAAAAATAAGATAACAGTAACGTTGCCTGTTGTATTTTATATTGTAAACTGATCAAAGAAATTCAAATGACAATCCCTATGAGAAATCCAACTGAGAAATAAAATGTATTAAAAATGCCTTTATAGAAATGTTAGCTAGAAGAGTATCTAGCTATCCGTTATTTTTTTCACTCAAAAGCATATCAATACAAGATTGTTTGTCATTAAATCCCTTCGTATTATGATAGAATACATAAAATAAAATATTCTGAGCGAATGTTAGGCTATTTTATGTGCTAACAAAGACTAATTGTTTAGAGTGTGAGATATGAAAAACCATTTAGAAAGTATTTTTCAGAACAAACAATATCCGCCAAATTATTGTTATGTTGACCCGCAAAATATATATTAATTCAAAAACCTATGCGCGTAATCATAAATAAATCAATATTGAATTTAGGTTAAGCTGCCTTGATATTAATGTAATTCGAAGGTTTGCAATAGTTTAATAACAACTATATTCCAAAACGTACTCTCTCACTTTTATTACTTTTTGGAAAATTTTAAACACCGAAAGTCTTATTATACCAAAATAACATATCCGTCTGTTTGTTATTTTTCTTTTTCACAAAGAAAACGACAGGTGCTGCTGCTGCAAACACAAATTATTTTTATCATTACCATAAAATTATACGATAGTCCAGCAGGCTTAATTTCAGTAAATCAACAAAAGATAAATGTCAACATACCAATAGTGTTCTCATGAATAAAAAGCTCTTAAATATTCTAGTTTGTCCTTTTGATAAAGTAACATCTCTAGACCTTTTTGAGTTTGAAATGAAAACAACGAG
Organism: Candidatus Nitrosocosmicus sp.; assembly: GCA_031177355.1. Taxonomy (GTDB): domain Archaea; phylum Thermoproteota; class Nitrososphaeria; order Nitrososphaerales; family Nitrososphaeraceae; genus Nitrosocosmicus. The sequence continues at coordinate 7,145 of JAPSGR010000044.1, forward strand.
CCTGCCAGGAGTTGAAGATAATAAAATAGTAGCCTCCGATAATGAATCTTCACTAAACAAAAAAAATGAAGCAACGGCTCCTGCTACACAACAGACAAATACTAAATTATACTCAGAAGATAACTCTGAGGGAATAGTTGTAGAAGGGATTTTATTCTGTAAAACCTGTGGACGATTTTATCCAATTACTGAGGAAATTCCGATTATTCTGCCAGATGAACTGCGGGATAAAAAAAAGGATATTGATTTTTTAAAAAAGTGGAGCAAATCCATTGGACCAGATTTGTTAAAGACATTAAAACCATGGACTGTTTAATACAATCATATTGTTCTAGCATTCAATCATTCACAAAATTTCATCAAATATTACAAGATTCTAAAAACCTATGCAAGTGACCATAATTTAAAATAAAAAAAAGAGGAGGTAATCTATAATGCTGCATATTTTCGTGTAAAAAGGATCCTGCGTGCCTTGATTTGCTTTTACCTGGTTAGTAATTGACGATTCAATTCTATCCTAGCAATGAATGGACTAGTAGTTGCTTTGATTGTTAATTATCTATAATTGTACAGGATTGATGTATTTTATTCTGATGAAGATGACGGTGGTGATGGTGGTGATGGTGGTGGTGGGGTCTCACATTCTCTGTACTTGTCATATTGTATACAGGAGCAGATGCAGCATTAAAAGAGCAGTTAAATTTTGATATATTAGTTCCCATATCTGGAATACACTTTTGTTGAACAGTTTTCGGGTCTAAATTCTTACAAGTCGAGTCAATGGAAAACATTCCAACACTAAATGCAAATACCGTTATAATCAATAGAACTGCTTTTAAAGACAACCTAGGAAATGGCATTTCATGAGATTTGACAGAAGACCATATTTTTTTCATTTATGAAATTAATGCATCAAAATATTATTATTCGGTAATAAAAATAGCAACGTACTTTTATCTCTGCCAAAGTCCATAGATATACATAGCTTACAAACAATTGGCTATCACCACACTATCACTGGATTAAAGGTTAATTTTGCCTTTAAGTCCCTAACAACTTAGGCGACTCATTTTTTTTATGTGTAAGCCTTTTACTCATAGACCCTGTTGTGCAAACAAGTTAGCAAGCAAATAAGTGAGATAATCTTGAACAAAGTTTACATCTTTACTGGTTGATAGATAATAATCAAAAAAAATTGTCTAGCCCAGTAAACAGTTTTCTAGTTTTTGTCTAAGTCATCTATTCCTCTTCCTCCTTGTTGTTGTCGTGGTTGTTGTCCAGTAATTCCTGCTGAGAGAATTTGCAAACTAGTGACAAGTAACGCTATTCCAATCAGTATGCCTGCAAAAATCAGTCCAATTGCTGGAATTGCAATCACTATAATTGCCAATATAATAGAAAGTACTCCTGTACCTATCATAAATGACTTTGACCATTTTGCTCCATGCTTATCTCTAACTCCGTGAACGATTCGAGAAATTCCATCAACAAATAAGGCTATACCCAATAGAAGTACTACAAAAATACTTGCATCAACAGGATAAGCCAAAGCTATTAGCGAGACGATGATGACTATAATTCCTAAACCAATACTAGCAAATTTAGATTTTCCCGGAATAAAAAGACCGCTTATTACTTTTTCAATTCCAGCAAACAGTAAGAGAAATGCAAGAAAGAAAATAACTGAGACTGCTCCAATTATAGGATTTATTAGTACAACTATTGATAAAAATAGAATCAATAATCCTAATCCGATTTGAACCGCGCGAAGCCATATAGGTGATTTGGCTGTAATCAACTCAAAAGACCCCTTGACTATTACACTCTGGAATTGCAATCTGTTTAACACAGATTGTAGATTTGGCTGAACTGCTAATACTATTCATTGTATAGGTGCTTGATGCCTCACGATGATAAACGTTACTGATTTTACCAGTAAAGATATTTTGACATTTAAATTATATTTGAACTTGCAGATTGTTACTTAACTCTTAAAACAAAATTTGATAATTACATTTGTGTTTTATTTGTGAGTTTTTTTGTAGTCAAGAAGGCGGTAAAGCACAAATTTTTATACAATTAAAAAATTCTATTCAATCCTTTATAAATAAGTTAATCACGAACTTCTTGTGTAGGTTGATTTAGGTCGACGTCACTAAAAAGTAATCTTATTTGGTGATTAAATGTCCATAAATCCCTTGATAAACACCACAACTAGTCCAACCATGAGTTTAATCGATTGCCAACCGAATTGAATTTTATTTCCAAAAATCCTATTTGTAGGTATATTAGTATATATTAGACCTTCTATTGAAGTGTTTTTTTTCAGGTCATTAATAGACAGTGGTATCGTTTATAAAATCATTGGAAAAATTATTTGATGGCAGAATGAAATAGATTGTAACGCCCTTTACATTTTTAGATTGATTTGAAGCCCATATTCATCTAGAGTGCGCATGGGATAATTTCCTATAAGTATATGATGCTGTTAAGGTATGTTTGATGGCAACCCTTGTTTCGCAGCATTATCTTTATTATCTTAACGTTACGTTTGGGTGGACTCGTACGTCATCAGATTATAACATTCCTAATATAGCTGTCAAGCATTACTAAATTAATCAGTGTATATTCGTAATAGTTGATTTTAAATTCTGTCATTTAGATATCGATTGTCCTGCATCTACCAATTACTCATCTTTGCATGATAAAACTAGGAGATTTATCCTATGGATGGTGACAGCTTGCAGATAACTTGATTCGGCGAGCAGGTGAAATCCGGTCCAAGGTGATACTTAAGTGGATCCGACTTAAATTGCGCTTTTTAATATTTTCTGACCTTGGAAATTTTACAAAAATCAAAGTATAAAGTGCTTTTTAAATCTTAGATAATCTAAAACCAGATGTGTTTAAAAACAATTCAGTCTTATTTAATGTGTAACTTGCAATAATTCACAAATCCCTTTACATGAGGGAGTTTGTTTTGGATAAAAGAAACGAAGTATGATGTATTAGAGACCTGCTGCATTAGTAGTTTAATCGAGTCTTTAAGGATTGTAATGTACCTCTCAACTTAAGTCTGAATCGATAATCTCTCATCTTTTTTCTTGAACCAAGCCAAGAGACTTTATTAAGTTTATTTAATAATATTTAATTATGGTTGAGGATAAAGATTTTTTTGGTATTTTCAAACTAAGAAATTTGAGAGGCAAGCAGAATCGTTTTAGACTAGCTAAATTTATTATAATGATTGGGTTTATAATTGTAGGTATCGTTGTCTTGTCTGTTTTTATTCCAAGGGCTGGAATCAGTGTCGAAATTATACAAAGAGCAGAGGTTATCGGCACGATGGAATTATTAAGTGTCAGAGTATCTAATAATAATTTTGAAACCTTACAGAATGTAACTGTTCAATTCGGCGAAAATGGAAATATTCAACCGGTTGGAAATATGGGGCCGTTTAGCTCAATAATGATAACTCCAGATAGAGAAGACTGGAATTTTGATAAGGTTATAGTAGAAGGTAATAACGGTGCTGCCCGGCACGTCCAAACCAGATAGGTTTTTGTCGTGCGGTAAATTCTATATGTTTTCTATGGACCATCATAAGGCATTGCTATATTTTAATTGTTTTTTATAGATGGGTTGATACATAAAGAATTTCGGTTTTCATATACTATTGAGTTACTGGGTTTAAGATCCTGTCTTCGACCTACCGCCACTCGTTTACCATTTAAAATTTGGAATCAGATATTTGAATAATCTAACTACTACATTCTGTGATTTTTTATATACTTTTGCTGTATCCATGTAGTCCGTAATACCAAATTGAATGGTTAATTTATCTTTAAAGAAAAGTACACGCCTGTCATTTTCTAATCGATAATTATTGAAACCCAATAAAAGAATAGATGATTCTTGAACTTTACTTCTGTTCTACTTCATCTGAAATTTAGATAAATATTTTATGTAAAGAATATAGAGATAGTTTAATTTTATCTATTTTGGATTTCTCTTACGGATGCAAACCTCGACTGTGTACCTATATCAGCATTATCCATTCGAAATTGGATTACATTACCATTGGTAGTCCTAAACGGAGGAATCGTCTGCGGTTTGGTAGGTTCGCCAAATTGGCCCATATCCAAAATCGAATACCATTTTTTCCATTGGTTAGCGGGTCTGTTATTTATAATGCCTCCATAATCGATATAAGCTTCACATCTTACGCCGTTTTTCTCATTTATCGTTACTGCTTTAAAGCCTACCCATTTATTTGGTCCAATCCAATTTTGAGCATCAAAAAGTGTAGGTACCGTGTATTTTGAATATTTGGGATGAGGCGCCTCTTTTTGAAAGTTGTTACAATTATTATTTCCTTCATATTCGAAATGAAAGATATAACACTTGGCAGAATCTTCTCCAGTATTGCTGTGACCACCTCCTCGTAATTTTATTGATAGACCTGATCCAGTAGCACATGGACCTATAGCCGGACGATGTTGATAATATTCTGGTTTGAGCTTTGGTAAGCTTAAGTATATGGTTGCCTCCTGATTTAAAAAGCCATCTCTATTGAATTGAAATATTTTTCTCCATATACTAACTCTAGGAATACTGTGATAACCATGCCGAGAATATCTTTCGGTCCATCCTCTTTCTCCCTGATATACGACTCTCGATTGAACAGCATCCCGATAAATTTTTTGTACTTTGAATCTGTCAAAGCTATCTTGGTGTTTTGGGATCGTCGTGTCAGCAAATCTTGTAGAATTATTAATCATGTCATATATGCGCATAAGGAGAGATTTCAAACAAAATTTAAAGACCAAGATTGGCAGCAGCTATTACTCTTATATCTAATGCCAAACATTAATCTTTTGGCACCCTTCATGTCTTTTATAATATTAGATTCTGTATTGATATGAATCATGATAAGTCAATTGCCTATTAGGCTGGGGTAAATTAAATGGAAACAAATGTAAAATTTCAAATTGTTTTAAAAAGATAGTTTGAACCTTCGAAGGAGTGGCATCTTGAAATATAATGTATTTTTATAGTTTTAAAATAAATGTTGTTAGCAGATGAAAGAATATAGAATGACAGAATGTAGGTGTATAGCAGTCAGTATATTATTTTTGGTGACGTTCTCCTATTACCATAATACGCCTATCAATATATCGTATGGAACATTGATGTTCCCAGACACCAATTCCACTAATCCTTCATTAGAAGGAAATAATTCATCCTTTAATTCCACTTTGAACTTTACTAACATGTTTGTTTCAGGAGAAGAAATTTCAGATGCTAATAATAGCAAAGTCGAATCAAATAATCCACTCTTGGGTTAAGTCGATGGTCATCAATACTCAAAGACTGCTAAAAAAAGTAAAGTATTGTTTTAATTTACTTTAGAGTTTACTCCTTAAGAGTTGCCAGCATCTCTTCATATATTTGTCTTTTTGATTCATAGATAACAACCTTAATCAGAATATATATTGGACAGGTAGATTTGAATAATGATACCCAAATTAGGTACCGTGCAGAAACTACATCAAAAACAGAGTTACTAGCTGGATAGTGTTTATCCTTTAGTTATGGTGTTTTAGCGAAGATAATGAAATTATAAAAAAATTAATCATGTTTAGATTAATTGTCTGACTTGGTAGAAAATAACGATATAGAGAGATAAGGAATAAAATAAATATATACATAGATTGACAGATAATCAGACTGTCATAATACTTTAGTATTTTGAAATATTTGTATCACCACAAACATTCATTAACTGCTTTTGAAACAAACGAACAACTAAATATCTAGTTATTTTATCGAAAATCACCCAGTTCAAACCGTAATATTCTGAATAAACTATTCGTGGTATATATTATAAGATAGGTGTGCCTATAACATAGTATGAGCGAATTCGCTTTCATAAGATTTCTGAGTTTGAGTTTGCTTACAGAAGAAGAAAAACAAAACAAAACCGAAATGATTGAAACAACCGAACAAGTATTAGATGCTGAAGGGATAGAATGTGATTCTAAAATTTCTAAAGTTTCCGAAGAAAAGCTTCGTGAAATACTTGAACAAGTAAGAGAAATTCGAAAAAAGAAAAAGAAATCTAGAGAGCAGAAACAGCTAGTAAATACGAGCGGATAAATATCTTGAATAATTCTAATAATGGTGCCATAGAGAAGAATGATAAGATAAAGAAGGACAAAGTTGGAAAAACAACAGTATGGCCTCTAATTGCTGGAGCAGTATTAACAGGATTTAGTATTGTATTATTGACCCTAAGAGTCATAATACCTTCAGTTATTTTAGTATTAACGGGCGTCTTTCTAATTATATATTGGATTTATATAACAAAAAAGAAAAGTCTACGATTTAAGGAAAGAAACGAATTTGTTTGTATATGCGCTATATGTCAACACAACCAGTCTAGAATAAGTGTAACACAAAAATTCTCTGTTGTACAATAACCAATGGGGAAAGAATAGTTGGACATTCCAATAATCCCCTTCAATACATAATTCGATTCGTAGATTTACTAATCTGCTTATTTGATTGAATATCAATTATTTTACTTTGGGCAAGGAACATTTTCATTGTGAAAATCAATGATTAAAAATTGGCAGGATAATGACTTTGATCAATATTGATTATTTAAAAACAACGATAAAAACATCCCCTTTGTTCTTAGTCTTGATCCAGGATTATTTCTTTAACTAATGATAATTGCAATAAATTGGTCATATATCATATTTCGATCCTCAGAGATTTTGTATTACTTAAATTAACTAAAATTTTATTTAATATTGATACATGTCTTTGGAAGTTCGCAAAGCATGATCTCTATCTTTTAGCTTAAAATCAACGATGTTTTGAGTAGGTCGTATTTTGATATTTTACTCTTATGTATGAGGTCCGGTCTTTAACATCTCTTTGCAGTCTATGTAAAGCTTTTAAGTGCTTCTTCATGAACTGGTAAATTGGCCTCGTCTACTTTGATAGAACTGGTAGGACACACAGTAACACAAGCCATGCACCAGATGCATGCACTTTCTCGGATTGGATCTGGCTTATCGGTATAATCTTTTCTACCATCCCTGTTATGATCATCTCCTGTTCCTTCACTCACAGCATTAACCATTTCTACTGCAGGAACATCTTGTTCGGAGCGATACCATTGATATACTTGGACTGGACATGCTTCTATGCAAGCTCCATCTGAAATACAAGAATCCCAGTCTACTGCGACAAATGTCCCATGAATACCAAGAGGCACATACTCTTCTCCTCTAGCTTTGTAAGCATCTTGAACTTCTTTGTTGGTTGAAGATTCTGCGTCAGACCTTCCTGGTCCCCAAACAAGATGAGTATAGGAGCCATCTGCTGTGGAATGCTTTCCAACTACTTTATGATTTTTTGGAAATTGTGGATCTATAGTCATATCGAAACAATATTTTGAACATAGTATATAACGTCGTCCTAAAAACAGAAAAATACATGCAGTCAACAAAGGTTTGGAGAAAGCGGCAAATTTACAAAACAACCAATGATCACCCCTTTTCTTCCGATTAGGAAGATGCAAGCACAGTGATGGCCAAACCAATATTTAAGACTTTATAACATGATATGAAGAGATAACGAGAAAACCATTAGAATCGAGTATGTGTAAAGCTTTTAATCTGTAACATCCAGGCTCCATTCAAAAACCTTGTCAGTATGTATGATTCGTTATAATACAAAACACAAAACACCATAGGATTCACATGTCACATGATATAAATGTCTTAATCCTATTCGATCAAACAAATACTAATGGATTATACCTTTTTCCTTATCTCTTTTATAGATGCAAGCTCAGGATATTTTCAAGTATTCGTAGCTAGCTTTGTTACCAGCATTATTTTGTTTATTCCTATACCTTATGCTCCATTTCTTGTAGTTGCTACTTTTAATTCAGACCTAGATCTCAATTTAATTGCGATTATCAGTGCACTTGGTGTGACAGCAGGCAGAACCCTGATCTTTGCTTTGAGCTACCAAGGAAATCGAATTTTAAGCAAGAGAATAAAGGAAAATATGTTACCTTTAAAAAGGTTATTAAAAAGATACGGATGGGTAGGATCATTTTTAGCTGCCATAACACCATTTCCTCCCGACGACATTGTAATCATACTTCTGGGAATGATAAAATTAGAGCCATGGAAATTTATCTTGACAAACTTTGCTGGCAAATTGATATTCAATCTGCTAATCGTGTGGGGCGCCTCCCTAACTGGAAGAGCGATTATCGAACAAATTTTATTACAGAGTCAAAGTCTTTCGAACATAATTATAATGACTGTTGCGAGTATTATTATCACTGCAGTAACTATATATTCTATAATAAAGGTTGATTGGAGAAAAATAGTTGGAAAATGGTTCCCGTGGACCTTGGATGATCAAAAAGACTAGCTAACCATTATCTCTATATTTCTCAGTGTAACGTATGCATTGATAATTCACGTTTTTGGTAACCATGTTAGGAGATGAACTATGCCTATTAATTAAACAGATTTAGTTGTCAAGATAAACAGGGTGCGATCTTCATAGACGACAGTTAATTTAGATATTTGATCTATATAGTATTATTCTTTAAATGCTGTTACTTGTACGTACCCTCCTATGCTTTACTACTATGAATTATGTTATATTTTTCATACGTACAACCACTACAAAGAATTCAGAGGTGTACTGCCATTGATGTTTCTATGTTTAACTTTATAGGATCATTTTTTGGTACTTTGATTTCAATTAACCTTAATCCTAAGGTCGTAAAGATCTAAATTTAGAGATTTCGTACAATATTACCTTACATGATGACATAGTGTTTTTTTATCCTTTGTTAGTCAAAGTTTGTCATTGAGCTCTTTTAGTTTAATTTGAAAATAATATTTTGAGATAATAAATCCTTTATAATTTGGAAACAACTTTGGCAAAATTACCTCTCTAGAGTATGCAAACATTTGTATAAAAGCTATTAATGATATTTTGAGTTATTAACATTCTTTTGTCTATTTTTAAATAGGATATTTACAATGACTGTATATATGAAGCCTAAATATACTCAATAATTTTTAGTGTAGAGGAGTGGCTCTCTGAATTGATCTTTATCGCCAGTAAAATATCCCTGTCCATTTCCGTCGCAATTAATACCTGCAGCGGAACCTTGAGTTACCAACGCATTGAGTACAGCCGAAGGAGATGTGTCAGGGTTTTTACTCAAGTACAGGGCAGCCGCTCCAGCAACATGGGGTGAAGCCATGCTAGTTCCACTCATCGTCGCGTATGTGTTGTCCTTATAAGTGGAATAAATTTTTGACCCCGGAGCAGCCAAGTCAACAACTGAACCATAATTGCTAAAGCTGGTCAATGCATCATCCTCTCCATAACCAGTATTAGGACCTTCTGCTCCACATTTGCCATCACTGTCTCCTATCGCAGATACTGAAATAACATTTGGATTGTTTGCAGGCGAAATATTTCGTGCATCCTTTGCTCCATTTCCCGCCGCCACCACAAATGTTATTCCGGCTTTAACAGAATTATTAATCGCAGTATCAAAAGCTTTTGATTTGCATTCGCATCCGAGATTCAGATTTGCTACCTCTATATGATTAGCATTTAGAGCCACATAATCAATACCTTTAATGACAGTAGATAGCGGGCCAGTACCCTTACTATCTAATATTTTGATAGCCCACAGTTTGGCGCCAGGAGCAACCCCCACTGCACCAATCGAATTGTCTTTTGCAGCAGCAATTCCAGCCACATGAGTACCATGACCATTATCGTCATTGGCAGAAATGATTGGTTTCGTTTCAAATATGGAGGAAAATCCATCATTGCCTGTGACAAAAGACTTTTGATGATAAATGTTTAGATCGGAATGCTTTAGGTCGATTCCGGTATCCAAAATCGCAATATCTATATTCACATTGTCTTTTCCGT
>JAPSGR010000069.1 GCA_031177355.1 Candidatus Nitrosocosmicus sp.
AACCTCATCATCATACCCATTTTCTTTCATTTTTTCACTACTGATATCGACATTTCTATTACCAACAATAGAGCATTTTTCTTCTCTATAAAAAAAGGTTGAACCCTGCGAATCAATGGTCATTAAAAATGATATCTTTTTGTTGTGCTTTTCTTTAATGCAGAGTTGTTTTTTGTCAAAAAAAGGGTCTTTCTTATCTATACTATTTTTATTCTCTTTTTGCAAAAACTGCATATATTGTTCTAACACAGGTATCAGTTTTCTGATAAAATTCTTTAAAGAGTTTATTTCGCTTGCCTCCTCCAAACCAAATCCACCACCAGTATTCCATTGAAAGTAATAATTACTGCCTACCCGTATGTCAGGTTTTAAAGAGTACTTTTTAGTATCAGGTACTTTTAGCTCCATGATGTATTACTCAGTTTCATAAGAACAAAATTGATTGATTTACTTTTAAGATTATTGTGCTTATCAAATCAATCTCTTGAAAAGAGCTCTTTCTTTTTGTATCCTGCTTCTTGCTTATCTATAACGAATCTATCTTGAAATAATGGCCTCTGAAAACCATTTTGGAACCATATCCTTTCCGTTCTTTAGCAAAAATGACACACTGCTATCTAGGATGTAGGTGTTTGCATAATCTTCAGAATTTCTTACACTTCTTCCGTATGCCTGAATAAGCCTAAGAATGGTATTCCATTCGTACCACTTTGGATTGCGTTGTTTTAGAACCGAAACTTTTTTGTCAGTCAAGTCTGGATAAGGCACCTTAACTATAACCTGGAATCTAGATAGATCGTCTTTAAGGTCTACTCCCAAAAACATGGATGGGGATATTAGAACAGTAGGCTTTTTGCTCTCAGAATGTTTTAAAATCATCTCATTTCTGTCAAACTTGGGATTAGTTTCTATAAGGCGTGCCAAATTGGCTTTAGAAAGATTATTTTTGATAAATTGAACTTGAGAATACGACGTTGTATGAATAATGCCTTTGTCATTTTTATGAACAGATAAAAGATTATCAAGCACTTTAACTATGTTTGGCAAGGACTCGTTCATTGTTTTTGCATTTAGCCATGCCACATTCATCAGATATATGGGCCTATTTTTAATAGGAAAATCGGAATTTTCAATTCTTATAAACTTTACATCGTCACTTTTTAATCCCACTGCTTTGCACAAGTTTTCCTTACTCAATATAGTAGCGCTCATCAGTAGAGAGGTTTCACCCTTGTCAAATATATCTTTAAAATAATTTGATACTACCAAAGGTTCTAATTTGATCCTAGATACTGTGTTATCAATTTCATTTTTAGTAATGTTTGTAACAAGCCAATTATCCTTGTGAAGCCGCAAATCTTCAAGAAAAGATGACAAATTCTTTTCATAATTTAATGCATCAATAAGGTTCTTTTCACTTACGAAAATATCCTGATCAGTACTGTTCATGCCGCTTCTATTACTGCTGCTGCTACCGCTACCACCACCACTAGTACCACTGCTGCTACTTCTTCCACTTCCTCCTGCTCCCAAAATGTTAGCAGCTTTTTCAACATAGCGTGTAAACTGGTCTCTTAAGGTGGTACAGAAATTTATCCAGGTTTCTACATCAGTTGTCTTGTTATCTGGCATGTTAATTTTTGGGAAGAATCTGCCCAAAGCTTCTTTACTAAATATAATATTTTTAAATGAAGAAATTTCAGATTCGAGTGTATGTGCTTCATCCAATATCAAAAGCTTTCTTTTGTTTACCCCTGACGAATAATATAGATCAGATAGGAAATACTTGTAATTATATATGGTATGGCTTGATTTGAGGGATATCCACTTTTGGTGATAATACAAACACGGTTTCCATTCAATTTTGATCAGCTGAGAATGTTCTTTTGCTTTATCATGATACTTCTTTAAAGCAAATTTGTTTATGTCTATATTTTCATATATGGTCCCTTCGGCCTTTACATCATAATCACTCATTCGGGTCTTGTAAATACAATCATAATCATCATCCTTAAGACACGGTCCATACTCACAGCTTTCACTTATTCCCATATCCTCTTTAACAATACAAGAAAAATTGTTTCGTCCTTTTACTTCAGAAAGATATGGAAAATCTCTGTTATATTGTGTTTGCAAGTCTTTGGTGGACGTGCAAATGTGAGAACTTCCTAAAAATCGTGCTAGTGTAACTGCAACGGCACTCTTTCCAAATCCGGTTGGTGCTTCTAAAAATATGAATTTATATTTGGACTTTAAAGCCTGGTCAAGTTCCTCAAGAACCTTGGCCTGTTTTGGGCGCATGGTTTCTAAAGGGAAAAAACTTCGCATAGACATAAGAGGGGATGTTTATCTATAGTCAAATGGCTTATTAAATCCTAGGTAAACATATTATCCCTATCTCTTTCCCCCTTCTCCCTTTCCTTTTCCGTCTCCTTCTTCTTCTCCACCTCTATTTTCCCTCCTTAGATAAATTTACAGAATTAAAGCGTCTTTATTGCATTATTCCATGTCCCATAATCCTCATTCCCTTTGAATCGGGTCTAAATAATATGCATTTGTCATTTTGTAGGTAGGCAAGTGGTTTTTCAAAAGTAACTTGCAAGTTTGTTTCATCTATCTTTTTTATTTTTACTGTCCGAATTTGGAGTCCTACACAGATCATATAATTCTGTGTTTCAGAAATGTCTTCTTTAAAAAATTGATTCTTTATGAATTTGATCTGAAAACTGGTGTTTACAATTTTTGCTATACTTGGAGAAGTAATGATATCTCCTCGTGAAATATCCTTTGCTGAGACTCCTTTTATGGCCAATCCCACCCTAGAAGGTTTTTTTGAAGAGTTAACTGGATCATCATGCATTTGAATGGATTTAATTAATACCGGCGTATTTGCGGGGCTTAGTATCAGCTCGTCATATGTTTTGACTTCACCTTGTCTTACAGAGCCTAGAACCACCGTCCCTACTCCCTTGACATCAAAAGCGTGATCAATTGATATGCAAACACCTTCTCCTTCATTTCTACCTTCACCTTCATCTTTACCATTTACTGTAGAGTTGTTGTTGTTCTCCTTCTGTTTTCCATTAAAATCTGGGCCCATTTCAGTAATGCTATTTTTTAGCTGTTCTAAACTATCTAAAATTGTAAAATCTGACAGGCCCGTATTTTTAATTATATTTCTTACCTTTTCGGCATCAATTTCATAGCTATATAGAATAAAACCATTTTTTATTCCAAAAATATCAGCTGCAACAATCTGTTCACCCAGAAAAGTATCGAGTTTTGATATATTGATTATGGCATAGTCAGACATTGCAATGGATTGAAGAAGTGGTTGAAGTTTTTCAGGGTATGTATTTGGGAAACAATAAGAAATAATCTTATCATTTGTTTTTCGATCGTAAATGGTTATGTCACTTGATGTTCCCTTCTTTCCAAGTTCGCCTGCAATCGATGTATCACCTAGTAAAACAAAATTAAAGCTACTCAAAACCTCCATATTTATAGGAATTTTTTTAAATAAAATCTTTGCCTTTATCCGTACGCTACTACTATTAAAGCATGACTCATGATTTCAATGCATTGCTATTTATATGGTATAACCACACTTAGTAATCCGAGCTGAATATAATAATTGGTTAGTTTTGAAGAACTTGGAATTGAAAAATCCATAGTTAAAGCATTAACAGAAACAGGTATCGAACAACCATTTCCGATTCAAGAATCAATAATTCCACTTATCTTAAAAGGTGAAGACGTTATTGGTAGATCGAATACAGGAACTGGTAAAACAGCCGCATTCGTACTACCTATGTTGAGTAAGTTGAATCCTAATAATTTTCTTCAGGCACTTATTTTAGTACCAACAAGAGAATTAGCTGTGCAGATTACAAGTACAATAAGTCAACTTGTAAAGTATAGCAATTTGAGGTCCGTTGCTATTTATGGCGGACAAAATTATCAGATGCAAAAGAAAATACTCAATAAAGGTGTAAATATTGTAGTTGCAACACCCGGCAGACTCTTGGACCACATGAATCAGGGAACCATTAATTTAAGTAAAATTAATTTTCTTGTCCTTGATGAAGCAGATAGAATGTTAGATATGGGTTTTATTGATGACATCAAAGAAATCCTTTCAAACATTGACAATAAAAAACAAATCTGCCTTTTTTCGGCAACAATGCCTGACTCTATAGTCCAGCTTGCCAAGGAGCATATGAAGAATCCAAAGCAAATAAGCATAGAAAAGACCATCTCCCAAGCCAACATAAATCAATCTTATCTGCTTCTTAATGAAAAAGATAAGTTCAAACAATTGGTTAACACTCTCAAACCCATTTCAAACAAAGATGAAAGTCACATCATAGTATTTACAGCAACAAAACAAAGGGCAAGAGATTTAACATACAAACTTAGAGACGATGACTTTTATGTAGAAAGCATTCATGGCGATTTGAATCAAAGACAACGAGAAAGCACCCTATCAAGGTTCAGAAATAAAAGATTCAATATTTTGATCGCTACAGATGTGGCATCAAGAGGATTGGATATTACTTCTGTAAGTCACATTATTAACTACGATATTCCCGACGATGCAGAGACGTATTTCCACAGAATAGGAAGAACTGCACGGGCTGGAGCAAACGGAACCGCATTGTCTTTTGTTTCTCAGCATGACATGTTTACCCTCAGGAAAATACAAAATATCGCAAAGAATTCGCTAAAGAATCTAAACACAGAGTACGGGATAGAGGTTGACTTTAACCTTAACAGTGCTCCACGACCCAATCGTTTCAGATCTAATTATGGTCGCGGCGGTGGCGGTTATGGCGGTAGCAGCGGAGGAAGAAGTTATAGTCGCGGCGGTGGCGGTTATGGCGGTTATGGCGGTGGCGGTTATGGCAGCAGAAGAAACTATGGTAGTGATGGCAGAAGCAGCGGCAGTGGTGGCGGTGGCTATGGTAGAAGCGGCGGCGACAGCGGAAGCAGTGACGGATATGACAAAAGAGGATATGGACGCAGCAGGATACCAGCAGAACAAAGGTCGAGAAATAACTATGACAACAACGGCAAATATCAATCAAGAAGACTAGATGGATTAACAAAACCTTTGGGAAGAAGAAATAATTATAGCAGAGCAGACTCTGACTAAAACAATACAAAAATTCCAGTACAAGATGCTGGAATAAGTTTTTTTATGTAGATCTAATTATAAAATTTTTTTTACATCTTTATGACATATGTTGTTGTTGTCAAACGTAAGTTTTAATCTAGTATTTAGATTCGCAAATAAAGCTCACTACCAGACAAAGTCATTGTTGCTTAAAAAAATACAATTAATGGAACTATCAGTCAAAATAATGATTTTGCTATATTATCTGTTGAAAAATATAAAAATTAATGTAAAAAAAAAGGGGAATTTGCCTTTTTTTACTCTGCGTGATGGTCGTCGCCTAATGGAGCGATTTCATTAACTCCTAAAACGACTGTGGATGTAGCTGGAAAGTCAATATCATCCGTAAGGTTATTTCCAATTGCAATATCTGTGATAGTGGTTGCGTTGTTAGATGCTATATCTGCATGATAAAGACAAAGTTCTCCGGGTGAAGATAATGGTTCTACAAATTCTAATTCAGCTGGTGCTAGATTAGGTGCTTGACCTATCAATACATTTACAGTGGATGTATTCTCTTCATCGCATGGAACGTTTGCTGCAATATGGCCATTCACAATCTTATATGGAGTAGAATCATACAAGTGAATAAAACTGCCTTCAGGTAAGCTTTGGCCTTCTAATAATATAGTTTGCGAATCTCTGGACACTGTACTTTTATCAGAAGTAGCATTTTCAGAATGTCCATGTGGTGATGTTGTTGTTGTTGCTTCTTCTCCAGTAATTTCGTCTCGGGGTGCTGCACTGGTAGCGTTTATAGTTACCAAACCATCGGTGGTTGTGTTTGTTGGCAACAATTCTTCCTCAACTGGAACTGTTTCTGTTACATTTTCAGTTGAACCAGTTGCATTACCGGTTGAATTATTAGCTGCAATACCTTCGGTTGTGGTTGTTGGCAACAATTCTTCCTCAACTGGAACGTCTGTTGTTTGGGTTACATTGGTTGAATTAGCAAGCGGCACCTCTGTTACATTCAGAGCATCTGGTAATGTTTCGTTTTGGGCGTATACATTTCCATTAACAGAAAATATTGCTGATACAAGTACAAACATTACAAAAAGTGATACTTTTGTACTAGTCGATTTTTTCATCATTGTTTTATATTAAAATTACTTGTATTTATGTCATTTTAAGTACAATTATCGAATGATTAGGTCGTTTGTTTTACACCCCTGCGTCTTTTTAGCTTTACTGCATACGAAATTACCACAAGGGCAGCAATAGGAATATAAATATAATAATAATTGGTTATAAAACCCTCCAGAGAATCAACTATTCTTTCTAATATAGGTACTTGCACATCAATTTCGAAAGTAGCACTTACAATATCCAAGGTATAGAAAATATCTTTTATGTCTACAAAGAGCAAATACTCGCCTGGTTCACTAAAAGTATAGTTAAAATCATAATGACCTTGCCTAACCATTACAAAATTATTGGGATTTGAGAAAATAGGTTTTCCATCTTTGAGAATATAAAAGGAAACTGGTAATTCTATTAATTCATCGCCTTGAGTAGATCTAACATCCATAAGAAACGTTATATCCTTACCGACCATAGGTTTTGATGGATTTAATAAAAGATCGACGACAAAATTTCCAGCTGTCTGGTTTTGAGTACCACTTAAACTGGTATCGCTACTACCGCTACCCAAAAAGTGAGCAAAAGCCGACTGATTATTATCAGTAAAAGTAAAATAAAAAAAGGTAAAAAGAAGAGTAGAATACAGGAAAATTTTAAAATGCTGAATAGATGTTAGCCTCTGAAGAGAGTAATTATTAATATCTCTTATAGTTTGAAGAAAGTTAATATTTAATAGTCCAACCTTGTCAGACAAAAGCATACAAATGCTAAGTCAAAGTTTAATATAAATTCAATAAATTCAATAGCTTTTTTGCAGCAATAATCATACTTGATTGCTATTTAAGAATTAATAAACCCCCAAATAGATTGATTTTGTATATTGTCTGAAGAAAGTGCTCAAAAAATAGTCAGAAAAACAGTTCAAGAATCAGAGGCAGAAACTACGATTGTGATGCTGCCTTCCGATGCCAACCCGCTTGGAAACGTATTTGGGGGCATGATCCTAAAATACGTAGACCTATTGGCAGGTTTGGTTGCAAAAAGACATGCAGGACACGCCAATATAGTGACAGCAAGCATAGACAGCATGACTTTTCTAAAACCAGTCTACATAGGAAACGCTTTGATCTTAAAGGCCAGAATTAACTATGTCAAAAGAAGCTCAATGGAAGTTGAGGTCAAAATAGAAGCAGAGGATTTAAACAAGTCTCAGAAGGTGCACACAGGAACGGCGTATGTAACCTTAGTAGCATTAGATGAAAGGGGAAAGCCAACAGAAGTACCTAAGCTAATCTTGAATACTGAGGAGGAGGAAAGGAGGTTTCAAGAAGGGCAAGAAAGAATGGATGCCAGGCTTAAAACCAGGAAAAAATGAACTTATTATAGTACAATAGCAAAGCCGAAAATTCAACAACAAATAAGCAAAGGGCAGCCTCGACAAGTACAGATGAATCATTTGAATGAGGCTGATGCTGAAGATAGGCTGACCCGGGCCTCCTAGACCTATCACCGTTTACCCGAGCATCCCCTCTTCCCCGCTATCCTGGCGGCTCAGAAATATTCTTCTATAAACTCTCACCAAAAACGTTGTTTTAAAAGCACCCAACACGTGCCAAACACGAAATTGACGGTTTTTTAGGCCAAAATGACCATTTTTATCAGAGAAATGACAGTGGGTTAATTTTGACTTAAATACTCTATTGCTACATATAGAAGATTAGTAAGCATATTA
>JAPSGR010000070.1 GCA_031177355.1 Candidatus Nitrosocosmicus sp.
CGTACCTCCAATGAGATAAGGCATTTGACGCTTTAGTGTTGTTTTTAATACTGTATCCAAACGACTCTATTAATAATAATACACCTAATAGTTTTTAACAATCTATTGATTTGTAAGCTAAAAGCAATAATAGTTAAAACAGAGCATATATACTAATTAGTAGAATATCTGACCTCATAATCACTTTATTATATTCGGATTTGAAGATAGAGTAATTTCTCAACTATTAATGGGGTATCCCGTGAATACACATTAAATATGGTCCTTTTACCATATCCATCGTCTCCCTGATAAAATGATGGTTTAGTCAATTAGTAGGAATAATTACGAAGGACCTTCACAAAAAACATTCTTTGGATAAGTGCTATATCCCTTTATTTTCTTTTACGACTTATGGTAAACATTTTTTATCATTAATAAAATAAAAATTAGTTACTATTTTTCTCTACTAAATGGAACAGACGATACACATACAAATGTGTATTTTGTATTATTTACTTTAATCGAAAAGTTTTATTTTCGAGCCATGGTTATGAGATATCCAAGTCTTATGCCATTTTCTACAAAATATGGATCAATCGCTTGTAAGAAATCGTCTTTAAATAAACTAATTTGATCAGCACTACCTTGATTCTTCATAATTTGTATAGTTTTAAGCAATGGCCCATATTTGGTACTCATATGTTCCCAAAAATGACCAGGACTAAGAAGTGGAAATATTGCTGTTCCTCTTTCAAAGTAAATTTCTGATACGCCATTTATCCTTTCTTTTATTACATCGGGAATTCCCCAAAGGATAGGTGAAGGTGGTGCATTAGGATTTTTTGGTAAGTATTTGCTATTTACTTTAAATATTGATCCAATGGCAAGTTCTGGTGGCCATGTTACTAATCCAATTCTGCCACCTTTCTTTGTAACCCGTATTATTTCTTTAGCAACAAGATCAGGTTGAGGCGCGAACATATGTCCAAATGTGGAAAGAACTACATCAAAGGATGAATCTTCAAATGGTAGATGTTGTGCATCACCTTCTTTCCATATTATACCATTTACTTCTGCAATCCTCTCTTCTTCTAAGGCCAATGATAATAGTTCTGAGGTAATGTCAATGCCTGTTACATTATTTGCACCAGCTCTGCGTGCAGTAACTGCAGTGTTACCATTACCGCATGCTATATCTAGAACTGATTCACCTGGTTGGATGTCCATTAATCTGACTAAATGAGACGATATAGGAGGAAGCATGGTAGATATACTGCGATAATCTCCAAGTTTCCAAACATTCTCGATTTTTGTATTCACGGATTTTTCTTTATGATTATCCATGTTTGGTCGACTTTCATTATTCATGTGTTGATATCAAGATATCGAGATATCAAGTATTTATGAGTCGCTATAAACTCGATTGTTAAGGATGCAGTTGATCATTAAAAAGAAAAAGGCAATTGAAAAATAGAATATAGTAATTGAATAATTTCTAAAAATACATATAGTTTTCAATTTGCTGTCGTCGAGGATGTATTATGCTACTAAGTCTGTTCCTTGGTCATAATCAACAAATGATTCTGCAATCTCGTTAACATTATGTTTTATTCTAAGAGTTGGTAAACTTATCAACTAAGTTGTCTCATTCTCCATATCTCAACGCTAAACGAATGCTATATGAGATAAATACTATATTAAAAATAACAAGATGTGAAATCGGTTGGCTATTGGGCCTCTCAAGAACAATATTCTATGCAAGATTTATTGAAGTTCGTAATTGAAGCAGAGAAAGGCGGCTTTACTTCAACTATGACTAGTGATCATTTTCACCCATGGTGGAATGAGGGAGGATTTGGAAATTTTACATGGATATGGCTTGCAGCTGCTGCGGAACGAACTAAAAATATGCAATTTGTTACTGGAGTTACATCCCCTGTTTACAGATACAATCCGGCAATAATAGCACAAGCATTTGCATCCCTTAATGTATTGTATCCTAATCGGATTAGCTTGGGAGTGGGCACAGGAGAAGCCATGAATGAGGTTTCCGTAGGATTTGAATGGCCTCATCCAGAGATTAGGTTGAACAGAACGATAGAGGCGATTGAAATAATAAATAATCTTTGGAATAAAGGCCAACCACCTCAAGTAGATAAGGAAACCAAATTTGTTTCTAGAAATAAGCATATTGACACTGATGGATTTCTAACCTATAACGGTCAATATTTTAAGACTAAATCAGCTAAACTTTATACTCCTTCCTCAAATCCTATACCGTTGTACATGGCTGCATCAGGCCCTGAGGCTATTGAAGCTGCCGCTACTTTTACAGACGGATTAATCACGATATCCCAGCCCAATAATTCTAAAGAAATGTTTGATAAATTTGATCAGGCTGCTAAAACAGTAGGTAAAGATCCAACCCGGCTTGAGAAAATAGGAAAGCCCAAAATATCTTATTCTGAAGATTATGATGAGGCCTTCAAATCTGCAAATTTTTGGAGAGCAGGCGAGATTGAAGATGTATTTAATACAACTATCAATGATCCAAGAAAATTACAAGAAAAAGCATTAGAAGAAGTATCGGATGAAAAGTTAAAGAAATCCACTTTAATAGTAACATCGATAGAAGATTTAATAAAACCACTTGAAGATTACTTTAAAAGCGGCTTTACCAAGATTTTTTTACATAGTACTAGTCCTGATGAACTCGATTTTGTACGACAATTCTGTAAAAAAGTACTACCTCATTTCGATGATGAAGATAAAAAACAAACATAGATAGAATGGCAAATGCATACGAATTTCCTATACAAGTCAATTATAAGAATACACAAGGTGTACATGGGGTTAGCCTGACTCTTGTGACTGGCGGGTATGATTCAAAAAAGCTACTTGCAAGTAACTGATAATATAAATGCGACTATCCCAAACAGGATATCAATCTCTCGATGCATTTTTAAATTCTTATTTATATATTGATCCTGAAAAATGTTCTGGAAATATATCATATGGAAACAAGGATTTGTATATAACTAGAAAATACTCAAATATATCCTTTCAATAATACTACAGGGTAACGGATAAATCTATCTGCTAGAATTGTTGTTCTATTTTTGTTTAATCTATTAATTTTAAGGACATTGATACAAAGTATTAATACTGTTTAATCATTTATTTGTCAACTTTTCCTTTGCAATATTATTTTTTTTAAAATTTATAAAACTGAGTCATTTGAGTAGTCTAACAACCCTCTACTTTGTAATCAGGTATTTACTAGATTATATTAAATGTATGTGATATTCTTATCCTTTTAACATACTAAAGCCTCACAAAAAGTCATTTTAATCATCCATGAGCTAATATAGATATTCAACAAGTAATGTTGATAATTATACTTTTTACATTTGAAAGAATAATGTAAGAAATGAACAAAAATAATATATTAAAAATAAATTTCTTAGTTGTCCTTCTCGCCGACCTTGGTCATTCCCCTCTTACGATATTCTTCTTGTGCTTCTGGTGTTTCTGTTCCAGTTTGACCTCCTGAAGTAATTTTCTGATCACTTGGGTCTCTTTTTACTGCGGTTGGTTCACCTGCATTAATTTTAGATGGAGTCATTGGTTCTTTATCTCTATATTCTGTTAAGGGATCATCATTCCTACTTGTGTCTGTTCCAGGTCCTCCTTCTTCGTACTTTCTATCTGAGCCAGAAGCAGAGTAAGACTGGTTAGTATCGCTTGTCGATGAGTCTACGGTATCTTCTGTCTTGTCAGCGACACCTTTTGTAGTGTCAACAACTGCATCTTTTACATCTTTAACTTTATCCTTTACTTTATCAATAATTTCGCCCATTTTTAACAAATATATAATTTTAACATACTATATTAGGGTCATAATAAACGTCATGCGAATTAAAAGTAAATATAGATTATTTCTTTCATAATTGTAAATATGATATAGATCAGCGGATAGAAAATCTACTACAAATGCCTAAATTAAATTAATAGTGTAAATTGGCATTATATTTGATGAAAAATCAATATATCATTTAATGAAATAATTATTTGTCTAATATCTAAAGTTAAAGGGACAATATGCTATGAAACAAAAACTAAATTAGTTAGTCTAATTCAGCACATTCTATGGTCTCTTTATTCAAATGTCAATATTGCAATGCGATAACAGATAGTAATAGCAAAGACAAGAGATTTAAAGAAAATACGTGTATTTCATGCGGAGATAAGCAAATAGATAGTGAAGAAAGTTAGTACTGCTCTTAAATAATATAAGGGTCACATGTGTATTGGCTTCACGTATAGATAAAATTAAACCAAATTCAAGATAAAAGATCATATCTCCTAAAGTCAATCAATAAGAAACTAGAGGAAGGAAAAAATATAGTGAATTCAATCAATTCACCATGGGTAAAAAAAACTTTGAATGTCCTTATAATTGAAAATGATCCAGAAATGCAGAGTCTTTACCACCATTTTTTTAATATAATACTATCTCATGTGTCTTTCACAATTGTTGATGGCATTAGCAAAGTTGGGCTCAAGAACAATAATTATAATATCAAAGAACGTAAAAATAGATTAAACAATTCAAATGATAAAAATTATTACAATTACAATTTAAATTTAGCTCACCAATCTGTTTTTGATGTCATAATTTTTAACATCACCGTAGAATATTTTAGAGACATTGAAATTGCAAAAGAAATCATAGAAAATAACCCTAGACAAAAGATAATATTTACAACTGCATACAATTTAGATGAAATAAGGAAGAAAATGGAAAATGATGGGATATTATCTTCCATAACGATTCTACAAAAACCATTTAGGTTTTCCAATCTCCTGTCTATTCTCTATCCAACAAGAACTATGTTTGATAGAATTAGATTAACGGATCACGTTCTAATGACTTATAATACAATACATGAAGAATTAACTGATGCCGTAGATTTCATAAAAAGGGGATTAGCAACTACGGAGTTAAATCTTCTATTAATTAGAGGCGATATGGACGTAAAAGATACAGTTACACTCTTAGAATCAGCTGGACTTGCCAATGCAAATGTTTTCCTCAAAGACAATTCTATAATAATATTAAAAAATGAAGAATGGTACATGCCGGATGGAAAGGTGGACAAGTACAGAATAATAAATCAATGGCATAATTTGGTTAAACAGTCAATACAAAACGGGAAGAGAGGATTAAGAGCATTTTGCATGATGGATTGCTTCTTTGAAAATGGATTTTCAACAGAGCTTGTGGATTATGAGTGTACTTTACCTTCACAATTTCAAATACCATTTACTCCAATTTGTGCATATAGACAAAGTGATTTAGACTCCTTACCGGAGCAAGAAAAAAAGAAATTGATCGAATGTCATAACCATTCGCTGATTTGTTAATAATACTCTAAAGAACTCGCCAAACTGGTGAGTTCTTATGAAACCTTTTCGTATAGAAATTAATAACCGTGACTTTATTCCCCTTCTCACTTGCCTTCTAATATTATCAACTCTTTTTTGAATCGTGATCGAAATATAATAGTCATCAGGCCTTTCACATTAACTAATGATTGACGTACTTGGTGCTTTATACTGTACAGTGGGAATGAGAACGTTTAAATGGAGAAAGTTAGTCGCCTTACGAAATCTATATTCTTCATTATCCCATTGATTTGAAATCAGTTATAAATAATCATTGCAACTTATTATGGAATATAAGAAGTTTTTTCTTACCTTCCAAATAGTCTGTCACAGACGTCTTTGCCCACTATCTCGACACATTGGTTGTATATACCATTGCCAAATTCATCAAATGGGTTGAATGGTTGTCGAAAAGGGGAGTTATCTCCAGGAATATTTGGTGGAGAGGGTATTGTATTTCCTAGTATGTCTAACTCTGGGCTCTTCTTTAATATAACGGGAATATCAATTGTGCTTTTATCTCGATAGACTTTGAGTTGAACATGGTCGCCTATCTGTTTTGTAGAAAGTGCTTTTCTAATATCTTCTACTGATCCTATAGTGATATTATCGATACCAATTATTATATCTCCTCCAAGTTCTACTTGGTTTCCATTAATATTTGAGGCAATGTATCCTCCCCTAATTCCTGCATCCTCTGCCGAACCATTTCGAAGGACGTCAATGACAAGGAATCCTTTTCCTTCATTAATAATGCTAGAAGGTACGTTCATTTGCAATGCTATTTCAGGAGTAATACTAATACCAGTAACCCCAAGAGAAGGTCTATCATCTTGTGTTTCTTGTATAATTTCATTATCTAAAACTGTAGATGCAGGTCTAGCAGCCAAGCTGAGTCCTATTTCTTGGATTTGTCCATTTCTTATGATTGAAAGAGTGACATTGTCTCCAACCTTCTTTTCTCTATCTAAATAAGATAATAAATCATCTATTTTTCGAATTGGTTTATTATCAATCCCTATTATTACATCTCCTCCAACCTCTACTTCTCTCCCATCTATTTCTGTCAAGATTGCTCCTCCACGTATGCCCGCCTTCTCTGCGGGACTTCCAGAAGTAACCTGTATCACTAAAAAGCCTGTAGTATTAGGAAGTTTCATTATTTCTGCAATGTCTGCGTCGATGTCAGTCCCAGATACACCCAAGTAAGGATGCTGGTATTCACCTGTAGTAATAAGAGAAGGTACCACTTTTTGTATTAAATAAGAAGGAATAGCAAAACCTACTCCAGAGTATACACCTGTGGCAGAAAAAATGGCAGTATTGATTCCTATGACCTCACCTCGCATATTTAGTAACGGGCCACCCGAATTGCCCGGATTAATAGCCGCGTCCGTTTGTATGATATTTGGAATTGAAAAAGCAGGTGTTTCCTCAACAATGGGCATCTGATTATTTTCAGGAGATAATGCTGGAAGTACCCTGCCGAGGCCACTTACTATTCCCTCCGTAATAGAAGCAGATAATCCAAACGGATTACCAATAGCAGCAACCCTTTGCCCTACACTCACTTCAGAAAAGTTTCCAATTTGTAATGGTATTAACCTCTCCTTCACTTGAGTGTTATTTTCTAAAGCAATTTTTAGAACGGCTATTTCAGCAAAAGGATCTACACCCACAACTGTAGCTTTATAACCAGTTCCGTCAGTAAATGTTATATCAAATTCTTTATTGATAGGATCTCCAGCTACAACGTGGTAATTGGTTACTATGTGCCCCTCTCTATCGTATACGAAACCTGAACCCAGTCGAGACATGCCAGGTATGTTTGAATCTTGTGTAACCTGAACTACCGATTGGTCTACTTTATCATACAGCTTTATTAAATCCTCTTCTAAAGATTCTATGGAATCATTACTTGATGATAAATTATTATTTGTAGAACTGTTATCATTTTTAATTGCATTTGGTAATACTTGTTGTTGAGCAAAAGCGTTAACTGAGATATAGTTTTTGGTAATCATTAGATCAATTGAATTTAATACGAAATAGAAGCTCATAGATAATGCAATTACAACTATAGTAGTAGAAAACAATAAGAATTTTCTCTCATGATGTAACTTTGTAATAAATAACATGAACGTGTTTATTAGTTAAATATTGTATTTAAAATGTACATATCCTGTCTCTTGCTCTATTTTATGAAAGCACATTTTTGATTAGTTGTGTATAGGTTTCTAATGCAGGAGTTTCAAACATGATTATGTAATTTTTGTGGTATGGTTTTTAGTCCAAATAAATTTTGCTTCATTTGAATATTCTTAACAGTTCTTATTCTGTAAGAAAAAGATATTATAAAATATTGCAGAATTATCTTAACAAACCCTGATATTTAATAGTCGTATTATAACATGTACTTCAAATATTGTCTATGTGAAGCAATAAGTCAAATCAAATGGC
>JAPSGR010000045.1 GCA_031177355.1 Candidatus Nitrosocosmicus sp.
AGCAAATGAAAAAAATCATTGATGAAGTTAGACCAGACATCATTCATGCTCATAATGTATTTTCAGCCAAGATGGCTAAGGAGATTAATACTTATCCCGTTGTATATGATAACCATGAATATTGGTCAGTCTATTTAAAGAGGCAGCTTGAAACTGATAAAACCAAAAATCATTCTATTAAAGGTTCAAAGTCCAAAACTAACCAAAATGTCTTAGAAAAATATTTTCGAAATTTCCTTAAATCACGATATGTGAGAGTTTGGTCAAAACTAGAAAAAGAATTGGTAGCTTCCACACCCACAATCACAGTTTCAAATACCATAGTAAAAGATCTTCAAAAGTTAGGAAAGAGAGTGTACCTGGTTCCAAATTTTCCACTGTACAGTGAAATTGAGTGGATTTCAAAACCCGTATTTCATGAATACAAATCATCGGTTTACGCAGGTATAGAACCAACTGGGCCACACAAATCTATACACAGAAACCTTGATGGATTTATAGATTTATTTGATAATGCGGATATCGGAAAATTATATGTAATAGGATGGAAGAGTCCGCCAACTACAAATGTGCAGTATTTAGGATTCCTAAGTAGAACAGAGATGTATAAGCAAATGCAGAATCATTCCATAGGAATTATACCGTTTAGGCATCACTGGTCCCATATTTTCATTAGTCCCAATAAAGCATATGAATACGCACATGCGGGTCTATTTGTAGTCTCATCTTCTGGTTTTGTTCCGGTCTTTGACACTTTAGGAAATTACTGTCTCTCATTTTCAGACTATGAAGATCTAAGACAAAAAGTGCAAAATTTGTTGATTGATATGGAGACCTTATATTCTAGGAGGGTCAAAACATACGAATTTGCACGCAGTAATTTGTTGTGGGAAAACTATGAGAATAATATATTTGAAGCCTATAAACAGGCCTAGTTTAAAAACTACTGCATTTTGTTCAATATAATAAAATCGGTGCTCTTAGTCTGTTGTCACAATTGTCCCTAGTATTCCTTCTCCTCCTTCCTATCGCAAAAACCTTATATCTTTACCAATTTTTTTTAACTCATGGGGAGTTATTATGTAATTGTAACATGTAGAAATTCCGAGAGTACAATCGAAAAGGCAATTCTCTCATTGCATAATCAAACAATAAAGCCTAACTACATTATAACAATTGATGATGGATCAACTGACAATACCCCAAAAATATTAAATAAGTTAGCAAAGGAAATAGTGAATTTATTTATTATCACCAATCCCGACATGGGATATGATGTTACCAGAATTGTGAAGAATTGGAACAAAGCAATATGTTATTCTAGAGAACACAACTTACAACCTACAGATTATCATATGATAGGAACGGATGACACTATATATGAAACAGATTATGCGGAAAAAATTATTTCCCTAATGGACAACAACTTAGATTTAGCCATTGTCTCTGGATGTTACGACGAGAATAAGTACGAGAAACCTCATGGCGCTGGAAGATTTGTACGAAATTCATTCTTTGATACTGTCCATAATCTCTATCCGGAAAAAATGGGTTATGAGTCAGTTGTTTTAATTACAGCTTTGAAAAGCCAAATGAGATATGCAATTCTAAAGGAAGCCAAGTTTGAACACACCCGTGAACTGGGCCAAGATCATCATTTTTATGAATTTGGAGCTAGTATGAGGACACTCGGATATCATCCTATTTTTGCATTAGGAAGATTTTTGAAATATTTTATCACCGGAAAACCGATCGGAAGATTAGGTGCTTTATACATGATATACCATTACATTTTCTATCGTCCAAAGGAAATAGGATATGATAGTATGTACCCCGAAGACATTAGAAATTATTTGAGACAAACGCAAATTAGAAAGTTAAAGTCAATTCTTAAATTTTATAGTGAGTAAGAAACAATTATCTGGTTCCTACTAAATGAGAGCCGTGGCAAACTATTTCACTAATATTGTAAACATTAAATTGTCCTGATGAATAAATCTGAATATTCGATAGGCTTGATTCAAAGTCATCATTGCTTGAGACCAATAATACCGATGTTTTGTTTGAATCTCGCTCATCTGGATTATAATTACACAATCTAGGGTCCTCTTCTCTTAATAATGGCTTGGATATATCATTTATACCAGCAGAATATTTTTTTAATATATCATGATCTAAAACATTTTCCTCATATTTGAACACAAGCGAGGGTTGTAGAAATAAAGAGAACCATCCTCGCCAGTGAATTGATCCAATGACAATA
Source organism: Candidatus Nitrosocosmicus sp. (assembly GCA_031177355.1). GTDB lineage: Archaea > Thermoproteota > Nitrososphaeria > Nitrososphaerales > Nitrososphaeraceae > Nitrosocosmicus. The sequence goes on from JAPSGR010000045.1 coordinate 2,264, forward strand.
GAACTTTGGGGCGTATTTTGATTTATCCAATCAATCAGATGGACTATATGCTTATTCTGATGGGTATCAAATGTATTCATAGACATAACAACAGGCATAACAAAGTGAGTGAGATCTTGGAATAAAGCAGGTAATGTTACAATAGTTTCATATGGGGCAATAATAAAAATGCAGCCATAAATCATAAATGATGAAAAAAATATTATGTATGTAAATTGTCTTAAATGTGTTGACTTGATTAGTGAATTTATCAAGGAAAAGCCGTATACTGCAAGGATTGAGATAAATAATCCGGATATGATGACCCATCGTTCTGGAACTAAGTATTCGTAGTTCGGAACTATAGTCCAAGCAAAAGAGCATATAAGCGTTATGGTTGTTGGTATCTGCATGGTTAAGAAAGTTGGGGTTTTGGTTAAATAGCCATAGATGAAAAAAGGTAGAAGTATCCCATACAAGGAAATAAAGACTACAAGAATCCCTTCCGTTGAGTAAGAATTCAAATCATAAAGTGGATCTATAAGAGTATGGAATATATTTAAATCCATAGAAAAGACTGAAATATTGTCAAAGGTAACAAAGTATATGATAAATAATACGATGAACAGAGATATGATAGAAAATAAATACTTGTTTCTATAGACTAGAGAAAGTATAAACAAAGTAGTAAGAAGAAGTAATGAAATCATCCGATCTGTAAACACAGTTACCAATATTATACAAAAGATCAGGGAATAAGCCAGTATTAGGTGGTTTTTATTATTATAACTATGTAACGTAAAATTTATCAATACCAAACAGAAATTAAACAAACCAATAGACAAAAGATCTCGGTATAAATCCCAAGATATACGTAAGGTACTTAATTGTAGTAAAACAAATATGCTAAATAAAATACTTTGTAGAAAAGAGATTTTTATTATGTGGATGAATAAGAAAAATATGGAGATACCCAACATGCCATATAATACGATATTAATAAAATTAAACGAAGTATACGGATCAATTAAAAGTGTACTGGAGACAAGGTAAACAATTAGTAAATAAATCGGATAAGAAGTAGTCCAATCAATGCCACCATCATTAAAGTTATACAACAATGGTAAATAATAATTAATAGAATCATATCCAATTGGGTATGGAAAATTTAAATATGTAGGGATGATACGGATTGCACAAGCCACAAAAAAAACTGTTGAGGCGGAAAGTAGTATGTTCCTATTCAATTAAATATTCAATCAGCTTTAATTGTCCTTTATTAAAAAAAATCATATATATCTATTTTCCATTGCCATATATTTGTCAAGTTCAACTAGCTCATTGAATTCCTTAAATTTCATCATTTTATCCTTTATTGATTTTGTAGTACCAGTCCGTTTCAAAGTATCAAAAGTATTATAAATCGCATAAGTTGATGAATAAAGACCTGAAAGAGGAAATAAAGCAATTTTGTAACCTAACTCTAACAACTCGGCAGCAGTCAAATTAGGAGTAATTCCTTCCTCTATCATGTTAGCAACCAACGGGGCGTCGATTTGTTCGGGTATCTTTTTCATATCTTCAATAGAATGTGGAGCTTCGACAAAAATTATATCAGCTCCTATTTCTTTGTACAGTTTTCCCCGGTTAATAGCTTCATTGAGGCCCAATGGAGCTGCAGCATCAGTCCTTGCCACAATTATGAATTCCGAATCTTTTCTCTTTGCATCAATGGCAGATTTGAGTTTTTGAATATACTCACTGGATGCTATAACCTCCTTGCCTTTCATATGCCCACATCTTTTCGGCCATACTTGATCCTCAAGGAATATTCCAGAAACGCCTATTCTTTGCAAGTCATTTACCAATTTAGCTACGGTCAATGGATTGCCATAACCTGTATCAACATCTACTATTAGGGGTATGTCTACTGCTCTAGTTATTCTACGAGCAGTCTCCAAGGTCTCTGTAATACTCAAAAAACCAAAGTCAGGCAGAGCCAGCATCGATGCAGATGTTCCATAACCTGTCTGAAATATAGCTTCAAATCCAACGTGTTCTGCAATTTTCGCAGTCAAAGCATCATACACACCCGGCATAACCAAAATATCATTTTTACGGTCCAATAAATTGCTTAAAGACAAATATGTGTTCTTATTTGCAGCTCTTTATATAATTTTATTCTAAAGGTTATTTTTGAAGTCATTACATTACAACCTTTACGATAAAAATATAAGAATACTATAAACCATAACAGTCTATTCATTAATTACTTTTTTATTCTCTTAATTTTTTTTTATATGTTTTAAGTAAATTAATTTGAGAATGTTATTTGCGACATCTTTTTTGTCTTGGAGAGGAAAATCGTAAAAATTGCGCTCTCTATCCAATGCAAGTATTTTATTTGAATCAGAACCAATTATGGGCTCGGCTGATCCCACGTCGTTAGCAATTATTAGATCAGCTCCGGACTGAACTAATTTTTTCCATGACTTCTCAAGTAACATATCATAACTGACACTGTACTCTGCTTTGAATGCAACAAGAAATGTATGCTTTTGAATATGTTTAACAGTATCAACAATCTTGATGGTGGGAACTAACTTGAGATCAATGGAATCATGTCCAGTGGGGATTTTTTTGTCAGAAGTAAAACTAGGTTTAAAATCGGCAACGGCTGCTGCTAATATGACAATGTCATAGTTTCTTTTTTCCATCTCACATGTGAGCGCTTCTGCCATTTGATTTGTAGTTTTTGTTTCAATTAATAGAGGGGGATTAGATCGCTTAGAGAGTTTTCTAAATTCCTCATCAAACTGCGTCATCCCTTTTATTATGGTAACGTCTGATTCAAAATTCAAAGCTTGCTTAATTAATGAAAGGCCCATTTTTCCCGAGCTTGTGTTAGAAATAATTCTAATAGGATCGATATATTCTATAGTACTGCCTGCAGAAATCAAAATCTTCTTTTTCCTAAAATAGGATAACAATTTCTTTTCTTCCAGGCCAGAAAGTATATCAGTCGGATTTTTGCAGAAATAATCCCATCGTCTATCTGTATGTTGTTGCAGAGAGTCGACTTTGTCATTAAATGATTTGATAAATTCGAGGCTTTGTGAATATACTAGATCTGCTGGTGCAACTTTGGCCTTGTCTTCCTCTAGTAGCGGTTTTGAAAACATGATTCCAAAGCTTTCTAGCTTCTGAATATTAGATTTTATAATTGGATTGTAATACATTGCCTCATGCATTGCAGGTGCTATGATTATAGGAATTCCGGCTCCTATTGCTATTGATAAAACAGAAGTTACTGGCGTATCGTCGATTCCATTAGCAAACTTACCTATAGTATTTGCGGTACTAGGATAGACCACAATTAGGTCTGATGAATCATAATTAGCTATTCGGACATGTTCCAATTCACCAGATAGTTCAGAAATGACTAAGTTACCACTAGCCCACAGAAAATAGTCTTTGCTCATAAATTTTTCGACAGTCTTTGATATTACCACAAAGACTTCAGCTCCATGTCTTATAAAAGTACGAATCAAATCAATAGCCTTATAACATGCAATGCTAGCGGTAACACAGACTACAATTCTTTTGCCACTCAACTCTTGTCCTAAAGTTCCCTTGATATCTTTAGAGGGATGACAATCAGAAGTGTTATTAGTATGTTCGATATCAAAAGGATTACTGTTTGGTTTTCCGTTTTTCAAAGTCACTTGCACTCCTCTCTCTTATTTGTCTCTCTCGTTATATCTTATTTTCAATGTGATGTTTATCTTTTAAAATAGAGAGATATTTAGTAAATTTTGATAACTCCTCATTGGAAATAGAGAATGAATGTTCCTCTCCAGGAAATACACTAGTACTTATCTCAAATTTATATTTCTTAACCGCTTCCACATTCAATGAAAATGATTCCAAGTATCGCTTTACAAATTTTGGTTTGAAACTAGCAAATAAACCTAATAAATCATGATAAACTAGAACTTGGCCATCGCAGTTTGGCCCAGATCCTATCCCAATTGTGGGAATTGTAAGGGCTCGCGTGACCTCTTCTGAAACCTGTTTTGTAACTAATTCTAGGACTAAGCTAAATGCACCTGCTTTTTCTAATTCGAGAGCTTGGTTATATAATTCCAAGGCAGAATCGCAAGTTTTTCCTTGGACTTTATATCCTTCCCAAAGAATTGTGGTCTGAGGTTTCAATCCTATGTGACCCATTACTGGAATTCCATATTCTGTTAGTCTTTGAATCAAAGGAACCACTTCAATTCCCCCTTCAATTTTTACAGCATGGCAACCTAACTTTATTAATTTTACAGCATTGGCAACTGCCAATGTTAAATCAAACTGATATGATCCAAATGGCATATCCGCAACGATAAGTGATTTTTTTGATCCATTAACTACACTTCGACAGAAAACCATCATCTCATCCATTGTAACTGAAATTGTATTGGGATATCCAATCATAACCATACCGGCACTATCTCCTACCAACGCTATATCTATCCCTGCTTCGTCACAAATCTTGGCACTGGTAAAATCATATGCGGTAAGCACAGATATTTTCTCAGAGTTCTTTTTTTTCTGCTGTATTTCGCGAATACTTGGACTCATTTTAATGTGTACACCCTATTTGAATTAAAGAAGCTGATGGGAAGGATGTATGAGGTTTGTTTATAAAGATCATTATAATCGATTTACATTATTGTTGCTCATTATAGATAAAGCATCCTTCAAGCCTTTTTTGTTATCAAATCGTTTTATTAATTGTTGTAAATCATAGTCACTCGAGTTCTTCTTATGATATAAAATTCTTTCAATAAGTAAAGGGATGGCCCTTATTACGTTGTCAACAATAGTAATATCTGCAGCCAAAGAAGTTCTAGAAATAGGGTTTAAGTCAACCGTAATAATACTTTTGCCCATTTTCTTAAGTGCCAACGTTCTGTCACCATCTTCGAGTGGCACAAAGACGGTATCAGCCCTAAAGATCCCACTACCATCAACCCATCTTCTGTTACTTTCTAATTCAGGAATTTTGACTAAGTTCTTAGGATTAGTACCCAAAACTTTATCCACACCATATTTCTTAAGTTCTGCAGAGATCTTTTCTTCTCGTTCTTTAGTATAATAAAACAAATTTATCTCCATCATTGACTTATGGACTGAGCGGTGTAAGTAACAAAGCGACTCTGGGCATAATGCAGCCACATTTCCGTTAACAGATATTACGGGGTATTCAGAAACTAACAACTGAGCAGCGGCGGTATTTATTGCCAATTTAGCAGATTCTGTAGTTTGTTCTCCAACCAAATAATCAAAACATTCACCCCTACCATGGGCTATCAATCCTTCTAATGCAACCAATCCATTCTTGTAACCAGAAACTATTTTTTCTCGGTTCATCAGCGAAGCATATCTGGGATGGGTAGGCGGAATCGTTACTTCTCTGGTCAATCCTTCTCATCCAAGTTGTTCAACACTCTAGCGCCCAAATTATCAATCCCACATACAATTAGCTTTCCTTTATATTGTTTTAGAATATCAACAATATGGCACAGGTTATCTTTTTGAGTCACAGTAAAGAGAGTATGTCCAAATAAGGCTACACTAGATTTATATCCCTCGGCCCTGAGTCTTTTAAGAGGTTCTTTACATTTACCTTCAGTTAATCCGCACAATGACGCAAATTCGTAGGAAAGTTCCAAAAATGCATCAATATTATTAAAATTGCTTAATTGTACTGTCATTTGTTTCCCTTTCTTGTTTAGTAGTTGATTTTTTTTTGCATTTAGATGAGCGGATAAATAAAATTCTGTTCTAATGGGTTCAATGCAAAGTATTGCAGCCATCCATTGAGATGGCAAGTCTGTCTTTAAGATTCTTCCCACCCCAGGACCACCAATACCTAACCTCAGTTCAAGTCCACCGGTATATTCGGATATGACTGTGCCTCTTCCAGTATTACAAACTATATCAGCTTCATGAGCAATCTGTGCAGCTTGAAGCTTTGTAAGATTGGCACCCAGAGCTTCATTTAGTGCGTAAGAAAGACTCAGTGCTGCAGACCCACTAGATCCCAATCCATATCCTATAGGTAAATTAGAGTCATGTTCAACAGATACAAGAACAGGTTTCCTTGTAAGACGCAAATAATACTCTGTCACAAACTTTGAAACCTTGAGGTCACAATCTGAAAACCCATTCAATTTTATTTCATATTTCTTAGCAGAGGATGGAAATATTTTAACAGTAGAAGTAATTCCTGCATCTATACTAAAACCAGCTCCCAATGACCCCTGAAACTTGGATTCTAAATTCATCTTATTCTGATTAGGGATAGAGAAAAATCCAGTTATATGACCTGGACTATAGGCCTTCGTAATGGCAACAGGAATCTGTGAAACTATAACCACTATAGCAAAGTTAAATTAGCATACAAATATAAAAATATAGTATAAGATACTTATATTGATATAAATTTATTATGACCATTTATACTAGAATCTTACAACAGATTGGAAGCAGCATTCTTGTATCCTTACCAACTGACTGGGTCAAAAAAAATACATTATCCAAGGGAAAGGCTGTAACGATAGAAACTAACATTGACAACACTATTTCTATTTACACTAATTATCAAGAAGAGGAGATAGAAATTGTGTTTGAATTAGATAATGAAGCAGGCAATCAAAACGATATGAAAAATTCAGATGATCAAATAGAATTTAATGAAAAAATCATAAAAATAATCTTAAACAAAATATTTGGTGCTTACCTATTAGGATATAAGAGGATAAATGTCCATTCTAAGAACCAGATTTCATTTGAAAACAGTGAAACAATAAAAAAAGCAACAAGAAAATTAATTGGATTAGAAATAGTAGACGAAAATAGTTTTAATATAAGTTTTCAGTTTTTAATTGATGCAAAGACCTTAAATATACAGAAAATACTAGGAATGATGAATTCCATTATTCAAGGAATGTTTAGAGAAACTATTCATTCATTAAACGGTGGTTTTAGCAGTGACCTAAAAAACAAGATTGCAAGCAGAGATGATGAGATAGATAGACAATATTTTCTTCTTGTCAGGATAATTAGAACGGCAATCATGAATAAGAAACTTGCAAGTAATTTGAATCTCACGAATATAGACATGCTTGACTATAGAATAGCTGCAAACTATTTAGAAACAGCGGGTGATTTAGTAGCCGAATTGGTAACCTATTTGTCCGAACTACGAGAAGGGAGACAGATAGCAATGTTGATTAAAAAAATCGGATATTCTCTAGAGGAAATGCAACATTATTCCATAGAAGCTTTTATTAGTACAAGCAGAGACAAGGCTTTTAAAGTAATTGAAAATTACGAGGACTTTAAAAATAGTATTTCAGAGTTAAAAAAGAATATAGCATCTAATCATCAAAAACCTATTGATGAATCATATTCAATCACATTGGTAAATAGTATTTCATGTTTAGATAAAATTGCAAAATGCTGGATCGATATTACTGATCTAGCAAAGCCAACCTACATTCTAAAATAGTCTCAAAAAAAAGGTTATCTCGTCGTAAAAACGAGTAGTGTGGAAAGAAAACTATCGTTCTCTCTTGCCTGATACAAAATCAATAAAGTTGGATTTGGCTTCAGAATACGACATTTGAACTGGAGGATGTTTGAAACAATAGGCAGAAATACTTTCTAGCGGACCAGAAATGTTTCTATCTAAAGCGATTTTGGCTCCTCTTATGGCATCGATCATTACTCCAGAACTGTTATAAGCATCAGGTACACGTAATTTTAAATCCATCTCTAACGGAACCTTGCCGAAGAATCGTCCTTTCATATAAATATAACAAACTTTATCGTTTTGTAAAAAGTTTACATAATCAGATGGTCCTATCCTCATTGGGACATCGTAGGGAATCATGGCTTTGACAGCAGAAGTTTTGCTGACTCGTTTGTCTTCCAATCGATCTTCATCAAGCATGTTGTAAAAATCCATATCACCACCTATATTCAACTGATAGGTTTCATCAATAGCTACTCCACGATCAACCCATAACTTTGCCAGCGTTTTATGGACCACCGTAGCTCCCAATTGACTCATCACATCATCTCCAGCACATGGGATGTTCCTATCTTTAAATTTTTTATGCCATTCAGAATTTGAAGAAATAAAAACAGGTATGGCGTTTATGAAGCAAACTCCTGCTTCCAAACATTTTTCAGCATAATATCGACTCGCTTCTCTGCTTCCAACTGGTAAATAGTTAATTAATATATCGGCATTAGTATCCTTGAGTACTTTTTGAACATCTACATTGGATTCATTAGAAAGTTTTACTATTTCTGAAAAGTGGTTTCCAGCGCCGTCTAGTACGTTTCCCTTCTGAACTTTAATTCCGAATGAAGGAACATCGATTATTTGTAATGCATTATTCGGGTGTGAAAATATTGCTTCCGATATATCTTTTCCTACCTTCGATTCAGCTATGTCGAAAGCAGCAACAAAATTTATATCACTTGGTTCATACCCACCAAGGTTGAGAGAGGTTAGACCTACAGAATCTTTTTGAGAGGAACTTGAGTTATAATATTGAATTCCCTGGATAAGAGCAGAAGCACAATTTCCTACTCCAGCGATTGCGACATTGATTTTTTTACCCATGATTATGATCTTTATCATATTCAATTTTAATATAAATTTTACAAAGTTAATTTATCAGGGATAGAAAATAAATAGTTTAGGGCGAACCAAACAGTCACAATCTAAAAACAAGGCAAAAAATGAATTTTTCAGTCAAATAAATCCCCTCCCTAAAAGCAAAACTGAAGATATCTCCAACCTTAAACGGAGATATATCCACATGTAATAAAATAAGATTATTGCACATTGCATATCGATCAACATTTGAACTAATGATATGGAAAACCTACGGCGTGTCTTATGTTATATGTAAATTCATGAGTCAACATACTTTCATAGGCCCATTTCCTTGCACAGAACTAAACAATTGCACTTGATTATAGCCTATCAGATAAATACTTCGTATCGGTATATTTGCAAGAATTACCATAGCCATTTTTGGAATTTTTTCAACACTTGCCGTTCTGATCTCGGTATAGAGACTCATAATTTTATCAATTATTGTTATTATGTAATGCTTAGATGAGAGTAGACAAGACAAGAGAAATCCAAAGAGTAAAAATTCCAGTTAGAATAATCATTTTTAATGCAATACAAAAGAGATTAATATCTCAGGATGTTCAAATCTGATATGACCATGTCTTGTTTGAGATGCGGCAATATGATGATTTGGATCAATGGATCAATTAGTCACAGGCACGACATTAACTATTACGAATGTAAATATTGTAATATCAAAGTTGTTAAATATCCCGATGAGCAGATAATAGAAGTAGAAGAAGAACCCAAAGCCTAAGAATACCCATTAATACATATGAAGGAGATCGGAGTCACAGGCGATAAAAAAACTATAAACTTTATATCGATAGAATTTAATGCAATACAACAATCCATATCTAGGGTCATGTCGAATTAATAGTAGAGAATAAAAATTGAATGTCTACAGGCATCTTTTCTTTTTAAGGTCACTTGTTTTCTCAGGCCTTATAATTGGAGCAAGTATATCGATAACTACATCTTATGGACAAGAGCAAGGAAGGATTAACACATTATCGAATACAATATTGAACCTGGAATTAAGAGAGGTCGAGGTCGGAGAAAGTCCTACAGGACTTATTTATGTAAGAGGCACTGCCATTAACAATTCAACATTTGATACACGAGATGTCAAAATATTAGTGCAATTATATGACTCCAACAATAGCACAGTCTCTGAAACTAGTAGATTCATTACTCCGGCATCGTCAACTTTTAAACCGGGTTATGAAAGAGACTTTTACTTTTTTGTAAGTGCTTCGAATGTTGATCATTATGAAATAACTGCAGAGGGAGAGAAAGTTCCCTAACCACTCAATATTAAAACAACCACTTGAACTTCTTTCTTATTCGAAATGGTAAGCATTTATAAAAATACAGTTTAACTTAGAACCTTTGTCATGGGTCGCGCTAAATGTGACAGTTTAGACCGATATAATAATACTTTTAGTTATAGAATAAGTGAATTATTAATAATTCTTTTTTAACCTGTAAACAGCATTACCTCAAAATCCAATAGCAAAGGAATGTTTATGGTTTATTCCTCCTCTTCTAATTCTTCTCTCTTTTCATTCTCTTCTTCTTCGTGTTGTTCAATCAACTTATCGAGGTCTTGTTCAGTTTCCATATAAAATCTAGATAATTTATCTATAAAAATTTTATAGAGCATCGTAGTTCTTACGATTCGTCGATATATCCATTTAAATTAGACTTGTTAGTGGTGATAGGATAGTTAAGATAAAAAGATAACTAATACAACATCAATAGTCCTTTTATGTAACAGTTAATCATGGAGACAATTAATCAAAGTAAAGCGGTTATCGGCTGAAATTGATGGATTAGCTAAAAATATGTACTTAATCTATAATCTAAAGCCGTTGAAATAAAAGAGACTGGGACAGACCAGTAGATATTTATCTACTAATCGATCTTGATTTCCCTGCCTTTTGATTTCTTATCAGTTCTCTTGGTAAAGCTTATTTCAAGGATGCCATTATTATAGGTAGATCTTGCGGTATTAATATCGGCATCAACAGGCAAGTCTATTCTTTTGTGGTATTTCCTTTGAGAGTCATTTGCGTAGATTTCGACGAATTCGTCATTCGCAGTTATCTTGATATCCTCTTTTTTGACTCCAGGAATTTCAAGAATAACTTTAACTTCCTTCCTGGTTGAATTTACGTCTACTAAAGGCTCGCGTTCAGTTGTTACTTTGGGACCAACCCGCAGGGTATCACCAATATCCTGAATTCCGTTTGACAATGATTTTAGATTACCAAATTCTCTAAATCGGGGTTTTCCGTCGGATCCTATTGTCATAGAATAGCCATACACAATTGGGCCAACCTCCTTAACCGTCTCTCCCTCTTCTGTTTTGTACTCTCTTACCAAATCTTTTGGTACATCTGATTGGATAGTGTCATACAAATTAAACACTCGGTTCATCTCATCCTCCATATCCTCAAACCCAAAGAAATTTCTATCAATGAACCCTCGCTCGAGATCACCTCTAGACATATTGAAGAAATTGCGATACCAACCAAATGGAAATATATCTTTATTACTCATTGTTTCTAATTCAACAATGTGTAATAAAATTTACATTATAAATATGTTTCTGACTGAATGTATGCTTTTATGTACTATATGACCAATACGGGAATAATATTTATAAGATTATACACAAGTAATATCTCGACTTTTGTATCCTTTAGGGTTATGCTAACATGAACCTAAAACGCAGTTTTTAAACAATTACAATTATTTATATTATATATTTATTTAATTTTTATTGTGGCAATAGAAATTACTCAAATTTTACAAGATTTTGCGACTATTATGATAATCGCAGCAATTATGACTATTATATCATATAAGTTAAAACAGCCACTAATTCTGGGATATATTGGTGCAGGCATTATAATTGGGCCGCATACTCCACCTTTTAGTTTCATTAGCAATATTGAGGTGCTAAATCTATTTGCCGAAATAGGGATTATTTTACTTTTATTTACTGTAGGAATGGAATTTCCTATTAAAAATTTGAAGAAAATAGGTAAAAGAGCTACAATCATTACAGTTGCAGAACAAATTGGTACCTTGATCGCAGGGTACTTTGTAGGTCAAGCACTAGGATTTTCATTCATTGATAGTCTATTCATAGCGGTAGCCCTATCCGTTTCAAGCACAGTCGTAATCTTGAAAGTATTAGAAGAATTAAAAGTACTTCGAGAAGAGGCCTCGAACCTAACTTTAGGAATATTAATAATCGAAGATATAATAATATTATCCATTTTCGCCCTATTGCATTCAACAAGTGTGACAGGAAACATATCAATCGCAGAGATCGTTATCCCAATAGGTATTTCAATCGTTTTTATAACAGGCGTCTTGATAATAGGATCTAGAACAATTCCTAGACTAGTTGACTTTGTAGCAAGGACAAATCAAAGTGACGTTTTAGTAGTTGCTGTACTTGGTCTGGCTTTTGGATTTGCATATATTTCAAATTTGCTTGGTATATCGGTTGCAGTTGGCGCATTTTTTGCAGGGGTACTTATAGCGGAGTCCAAGTCGCATGCTGTTACAAGTATACTCACAACGCCAATACGAGATATGTTTGTCGCATTGTTCTTTGTTTCTGTTGGCGCATTAATAGACATTTCACTTATTCCAGTCTTTATCATCCCAGCATTATTACTAGTTGGAATAACTTCATTGGTTAAATTTGCTATTGTTTATTTAACCTCAAGGTATCAGGGATTTAGTAAACTAACGGCCATGCAGACTGGAATAAGCCTATCCTCATCAAGGGGTGGAGAAATGTCTTTGATCGTTGCCAAAGGAGGGATTGATATAGGAGCAGTGAGTGGTTTCATATTACCTATTGTAGGAACTATTACGCTGATATCTACTTTTTTGGCTCCGTATTTGATAAGACTAGGATTAAAACTAGGTCAGAAAGGTCAAAAAAAGAACCCTGGTTCTACAAATCAGGATGATAAGCCTGAGCAAGATAAAAATGAAGAGAAGAAATCTGCAAACAAATAGATATTAATTTAACGACATACATAACGTGATTCATTTTTACTATATTATTGAGATATTATATTATCGTTCATTATTAAACAGGAATTTTTGCCCTTCCAAAAATATTGATAGCTGTTTTGAAACATCATGGCAAAAAATTTCAATAAGTTCGAAATCAACTGGCTTCAATCTCTTCTCGCTGAACATTGCAAGTACACCTATCGACTTATTTTGATATATTAAAGGGAATCCAGCAAACGACTTTAGATTAGTTTTTTTTGCCCACTCAGGATATTTAATACGAGGATCATTAGACAAATCATTTGAAATAGCAGGTTTTTTGGTTCTTAACACGTGACCAATTTTACCAGAATACACTGAGACTTTAGAAAATTCACCCTGGCAATCTGTGTAAATACCGGCACTACATTTTAGAATCAGATATTTTTGGTCATCATCGAGAATCCAGATTCTTGCAAATGCAGCGTCAAAGTATTTTACGACGCTTTCAGCAATCAAATCAAATTTTTTTGCTATACTTTGCTCCTTGTTAAGGGAATTTAAGATCTTGTGGATAGAGAGTTTTCTGCTAACAATGTCATAGTCATCAAATGATAGATTAGGGTTAAATTTAAACGCAGGCGCGTCTTGGTCGGCGCCAGCCCGTCCGGCCGCGGGCGCACCGGCGCCTTCCACTCCGGATGGGCCCACCGGGTCAGCGTGCGCTCGTCCGAGAGGGTGGTGACCCGAGCGGGATCGAGGCCCGCGGCCTCGGCAGAGGCATGGGAGGCGCCCCCGAGAGCGAGGACCGCCAGGAGCACTCGCGGGAAGACGGCCATGTTCCTTCTCAACGTACCCGGGTACACACGGAACAGGCGATGGGCGGCGGGGTGCCTTCATCGCGCCGATACGCGATCCTCGAAAGAAGCGACCCATGAACCGACGGACCCTGCGTGGTGGCGCCCTGATCACGGCCGGCACCCTCCTGATGCTCTGCCTGGCCACGCCGGCCGCCGCGGCGCCGAGAGCCGGCGGCGCCGACTTCTCCTGCCGGGCGAGCGCCATCCGCGTCGCGGTGAAGGTCCCGGCGCCGCTCGCGCTGGAGCCGTTCGTGGCGAACGCGCCTGACGCGCCGTGCGTGCCCGAGAACGCGGGCCTCATCGATCCCACCGTCGTCGGGCCCGTGACGGCGGACGTGATCTCGGCGACGACGAGCCTGACGCCGACGAACCTGGCCGCGGCCCCGCCCGCCAACGGCGACAACGCCACGGCGAGGGCCTCCGTCACCAACCCGGTGATCGCGCTGCCCGGCCTGGCGATCTCCGCCGCGGTGCTCACCGCGACCGCCTCCTACACCTGCCAGAACGGCCTGCCGGTGCCCGGCGGCGCTCCCGTGGTCACGAACCTGGTGATCAACGGCGTGGCGATCGCGGTCCCGGCAGGCCGTTCTGGC
>JAPSGR010000100.1 GCA_031177355.1 Candidatus Nitrosocosmicus sp.
CCCCAGTATGCCGATGCTTACAATAACAAGGGCCTTTTATTGTACTATTTAGGAAACATCCAAGAAGCCATTGCCTGCTACGACAAAGCCATTGAAATCAACCCCCAGTATGCTGATGCATTTTACAACAAAGGAATGGCTCTCTCCGCTGTATCTAGATTCTCGGAAGCCATTAAATCGTTTGACAAAGCCATTGAAATCAACCCCCAGTATGCTGATGCATTTTACAACAAAGGAATGGCTCTCTCCGCTGTATCTAGATTCTCGGAAGCCATTAAATCGTTTGACAAAGCCATTGAAATCAACCCATATTATGCTGATGCATTTTACAACAAAGGAATGGCTCTCTCCGCTGTATCTAGATTCCAAGAGGCTATATGGACTTTTGATAAGACACTTGAAATCAATTCAGATTATGTCAAAGCATTGAATGGAAAGGCATGGATTTTGGCATATCATTTCCCAGATCGATTAAACGAGGCATTAGATATTGTTAAGCGTGCTCTGGGAATCGATCCTACTGATATAGATGTACTTTACACATATGGATTCATTTTAGAGAATTTAGGATCTTATCAAGAATCACTTTCCATCTATCGTCATATATTAAAACAAGACCCGCTCATACCTGAAGTTTGGTATAGATGCTTTTTATCTAAAACCAAAACCCCTGATAGCGAATCTGCGGATTCTGCATTCTATTTAAAACAAGCTATTGATTTGAACCCTGAGTATGCAGAATTGTCAAAAGTTGATGTACAAAAGAAATTATCTGACAAGGAGACTCATTTTTCTATTCCTTTTATGGGAATCTAGAGAAAGGATAACGGGCAGTACCAAAAAACTTAATACATGCATCGCGATCAAAATCCAAAGATTTATTCGATTCTATCATTTGATACAATATATGAACAGAATAATAATTACAAATTTTTGGTTTAATTAGAAGAATTATATCAAACTTTATGTCTGTTATTTTATTACATTCTAAAATTTTTAATATTAATTGTATTTGATATTTATTGAATATCATTGGATTTCACGAATCAAGAATTCGCAAAAGCTCATTGCAACCACATAAGAGAATTAGATGATCGTATTAGATTCGTAGGTATTGCCAACGGAATGGGCACTCTCTTATTTACTTCCTATAGGGAACAGCTTCGGCCATTATTGAATGATGACGAAACAAGACTTTATGCCATGCAGGCTGTGTTGCGAGCGGATCTGCGTGAAGATTTTCAAAAAAATATGGGTACGTTGATTTATTCAGTTGGCAAGTACAATAAATTGCTAAGAGCCACAATTCCTGTATTTGGGAAAAATGGTCAGAAATTCTATATATTGGTCTCTTTGGATGTGGGGGCAGACGTTTTTAATATCTTGGAAAATAAGATTCTAGGTTACATCAATATGCTCAAGGAACAATAACTATATCGTTTGCCCTTTGTAATTTAGATTCATGGATTTAATTTTGAATTGCAAATTATTTAAGTTCAATTGCAAATATTATATTCTTATTAATGAAATATTACTAATTATTATAAGGGTTGTTGCATTTAATAAAGGTATGAGACAAAAATTTTCAGCAGGAAATAAGTGTGAATGTATGTGCCATGGAAAGGAAGGCATAATTGACTATTGTGGATATTGTTCTTCTTCGCATCGTAGAATTAATACCAGTTATAGATCTAGAAATTAGATTCCTTTCTGGTTTAAACTTGTTTTCTTTACTTCATTGTATGTGAGCAAAATATCTGTGCTCAATATCAAATGTCATTTTGCCGAAAGTATTAGAACAATTATCGCAACTCTTTTGCTGATGGCCATCTGTTGTAACAATATTGGCTTGTATAATTTTATGAAAGCATGAGTGTAAATTTGATTATAGATATTACCAGAATTAATTATAAAAATAATACTATTATAAGTATGTAAAAAATTTTATAATTTAAACTTCTTTCCAGTGTCTTTCCAAGTCTCCCAATCTGCTCATTGCATCTATATTATTTTGCAAATCACAATAATTTGGTTCGTGTCGAATTCTAGAGAACACTTCTATGACTTGGTCATTTGTTACACCATGTTTTATATCATAATTTATGTTTCGGATAATATTAGATAATTTGCCATATTTCTTGTGCTTTCTGATCTCCCATTTTGATGCATCAACGGGTAGACCTTTAACGTACTTTATAACAGTCTTTTCCATGTTTTCTATATGCCAACTTTTTAAAGGAAAATTGTTTTGAGTCAAAAAATCATCTATTATAGTATACTCGTAGAAGTATATAATGTTGAAGTTGTTATATTAATTTGGTTATTCATAATTTTTTAATCTTGTAAATGATTGGTGTTTTTTCTATTCCTTAGTCTATAACTCCAAGTAATTATTGAGGGCTGTCGATGTAATAGTATTTTTCGTTTGATGTATAACCATATTTATTACTAAGTGAAAAAAACTGA
This sequence comes from Candidatus Nitrosocosmicus sp., assembly GCA_031177355.1. Classification (GTDB taxonomy): domain Archaea; phylum Thermoproteota; class Nitrososphaeria; order Nitrososphaerales; family Nitrososphaeraceae; genus Nitrosocosmicus. Next base: position 2,467 of record JAPSGR010000100.1, read on the forward strand.
TGTTTTTGAGAATGTAGCTATACCATTTTTCGAAATATAAACGAAAGCAAGAACATATTTGAAATAAAATGAATAGAATTTACCTTATAAGGTGTAAATCCTATTAATCGGTGCTGCTGTTGTTTTGAAGAGTTGTTGCGGATTCTAATGGACTTGCTTGAGGAATAGGCAATGGTGATGAACATTCGCCATTTTGTTGATCGTTAAGGTTAATGTTATTACCAGTTAAAGCATTAAATTCTGGTGATACTGATTGTGCACCACTTCCACCTGCTTGCTCTTGTTCTGTTTCTTGCTCAGCTGAGCTACTCGGCTGCTGTCCTAATGCACTGTTTCCAGTACATTCTTCTAAACCAATTGAGGTTGCTAATGCGTTTGGAACATATGCTCCAACAATGCCTGCTACGAGTAGTGCAGAAATTATTCCTGTAATGAATTTATTCATTAGGTTCAAGACTCTGCTATACTATTTACCAATTTTTTAAATTTGTTAGTAGGTAATTCTAGCCACAAATTTATAATATCTTTCTCATTCAAGTTTCTAATATAAATGACTATGCGTAAAAACCAAAATTTTTATTTTTTATTGTTGCTACTGTCTTAAAAACTGGCCCTTTTATATCCAATGGTTATTTTTAGATGAAATATTCCGAAATGAAATAGTTCTAACCATGCCTGTATCCAAACTTGTATTTTTGATTGGTATGGATTCTTATTTTGTTGTCATTTTAAATAACTTTAAAATCATGATATCTTACTCATATTACATCTGACTAGCTCTAGATTAGCATTTAACAACCGAAATAATACAATAATAGATCTTGCTTATCAAATAAAAAATGGCAAGATATCTCCATATGAATTAGTAAGTGATTGTCTTTATCGTATTAAAAAATTAAATCCCATCCTTAACTCCTTCATATCTTTATTTCCAGAAGAT